>DBXL01000157.1:25687-25839 GCA_002309275.1 Ruminococcaceae bacterium UBA1213
ATCGGTTCTGCTCAGCGTGTTCCTGTTCCCACAGGTTCTACAACTATCCTTACAGCAGTTGTTAAGGGTGCTGACGTTACTAAAGAAGGCATCAATGCTGCTATGAAGGCTGCTGCTTCCGAGTCTTTCGGCTACAACGAGGATCAGATCGT
>DBXL01000058.1:0-2884 GCA_002309275.1 Ruminococcaceae bacterium UBA1213
TTCAAAGGATTTTTTGACACCCTCACGAATGGCAATACTCGGCACTACAACAATAAATTTGCTCCAGCCGTATCTTTTGTTGAGTTCAAACATTGTCTTGATATAAACATAAGTTTTGCCTGTGCCTGTTTCCATTTCGATATCAAGGGAACACGCTCCCAAATCTTTTATGAGCTTGTCGGACATCTTGATATTTGACTGTGACTGCAATTTTCTGATATTGTCCAAAAGCTGATTGTCGGAAAGCTGTATAACAGCGTTTTTATAGCCTATATCACCGTTTTCATCAATGGACTGCTGATAATTCTTTCCCAAGTCACGAATATAACTCAGCGGTTCATACTTCGGCTGACCGTTGAAAACTTCAATGACTGCATTAACTGCGTCTGTCTGATAGGGCTGTACTTTAAACTTGAATTTCATCACAAAACCCTCCTGACAGTTTTCGGGGAATAGGTTTCAAAAATCTGTTCAAAGTTTGTCATGACGCTGTCGGAAGCCATTCCGCTGTCACGGAATACCGCATAAAACGGCTGTTTTTTGGCAATTTCGGTGACGGTCTGTTCTGTAATATCGGTATCAAAGCAGGCTATCATATAGCCGTCTGCAACAGAAAACACTTTTTTGCCGTCAATGTGCGTTTCGTCAATTTTTGATGAAAGAGTGATACCCAAATCAAGCATGACCTGAAAAAGCAAATCTTCGGGGGTTCTGTCGGGCTTGATGTTGTCGGCAAGGAGTTCAAGCTGTTCCTGTTTGAAGTCGGCAGGGGCATAGTACACATTCTGCATATTTGAGCTGTCAACTCTGAACACTCTAAATCCAATATCAAGTTTAAAACGTGGCAACACAAATTTGGAATTGTTTTTTAATGCGAGTTGTTTATTTTCATCGTTTTTCTTTTGCAATTCCTCTTTTATTTGTTTTCCCGCTCTGCGTATGCGTTCTTCACCTATATCGCATATTGTTTTGTAGCCTGCTTTTCGTGCTTCGCTTTTTTCGTCAGTTAGTTCAGGCAACTGTATCATAATAAATTTCCTTTTAGGAGGAGCATATCTATAATCATCTCCAATAGCCATTTGAGCTAAATTTTCTGCATTAAGTTGCATTACTGCATGAGCCGTAGTAGCACTACCAGAGAAGAAATCAAGAATAATATCATCAACCGAAGTTATATAATTAACAATTTTTTTAATTATAGACAATGGTTTAGGATTTTCAAAAACTTTTTTTCCATCGAACAAATCTGACAGCATCTTAGTAGTTCCCCTATTATCTTCATAAATGACCGAACGAAGAATTTCTGTTGCTGTTTCTATTCTCTTTTTAATATGTGGCTGAGTTGTTTCATCTATACCCCATTCTACTTCTCCATTATTAGCATATTCCCAAAATGTTTTTTCTGTCCATCTCCAACCATTTTGTGGCTTTGGACAAGGTAAACCTGTCGTGGGATGTAATATATCAAACATATATCCTCCAGGATGTGGGTTTGATGAATTACTTGATGCACTATAAACACCTTTATTATCAACACAATTATAGTGTGCTACTTGATTTAGCTCACTTTTGTTTGCTTTAATCCATTTACGAAGTTTATCTTGGATTACTTTTTCATCGTCATTATTACGCTTTAAAAGGTCATAATAATCCATTATTTTTATAGCTGACTCACTCATACAAATCCATTTTCTTTGTAAATGTTTATTTTTAGCATAACAAAACATAAATTCGTGTTCTGTATTAATTTGCGAAGGATTGTTGTCCGTTGCTGTTTTGATTACCAACTCACCAACAAAATTCATTGCCCCAAATATTTCATCACAAATCTTTTTCAAATTTTCCTGTTCATTATCATCAATGCTGATAAAAATAACACCGTCATCACTCAGCAAATCTCGGGCTATTCTCAAACGGGGGTAAAGCATATTCAGCCAGTCTGTATGAAATCTGCCGTTGCTTTCGGGGTTCTGCACAAGCTGTCTGCCCTGTTCGTCAAGCTGACCGCTCCCCGTTATGTATTCGTCTTTATCCTGCGAAAAATCGTCATCATATACAAAATCATTCCCTGTATTATACGGCGGATCGATGTATATCATCTTCACCTTGCCAAGNNGTTTCCTGCAAAAGTTTCAGTGCGTCAAGGTTATCGCCCTCGATATATATATTTTCCGTGTCGATAGAACCCGCTGTGCCGTCACGTCCAACCGACTTTTCACGCTCAAGGCGGAGTGTCTTTGCAATCGGCTGATTCGCCAGCACAACCGATTTTTTCTTGTCCGGCCATGTGAACTGATACCTCTCCTGACTGCCCTCCACAACTTCTCCCGAAATTTCCTGTCGCAATACGTCTGCGTCTATCGCCCTCACAACTTCACCGTTTTCATTCTTTGTTTCGGTAACTGCGTTGGGGAACATCTCCGCCAATTTCCTGAAATTCTCCTCCGCCAAGTCAGGCGTGTGCATTTTAAGTCTGTCCATTTTTCAAAATCTCCAATTCTTTCTGATACTGTTTTAATTTCGAGTACAATTCAAATTTCTTTTTGGGCTGCTGCTCTTTCCATGCGGATTTTTCTGTCTTTGCAATCAGCTTTTCAAGCTTTGTTATCTGCTCCTGCAACGCAAGACGTTCATCTATGGAAAGACTGCCGACATTTTCGGCTTGTTCTTCATAAAGTGCCGTCTGCTCCACAAACGAACTCCATATTTCATCAAGCGAACTGCCGTTCAATGTCAAAGAAATCTCATTTTCATTCTTCCAACTTGTATTATACAATTTATTGTGATAAAGTGCAAGACTTTCTTTTTCGCCACACACAAGCACAAACAACAACTTATGCTGATTTTGCTTTGCAATAGCCTCCAGAATTCTGCCGTCAAAATC
>DBXL01000058.1:3000-5115 GCA_002309275.1 Ruminococcaceae bacterium UBA1213
TCTGTCACAAATTTTTCTTTCAAAACCGCCGTCAGCGTAAGATGTTTATAAAAAGCCTCTTTGGGTAAACGTCTGTGTACCCTCGTTGAAACAGGAAATTCTGTCATTTTATATCACCACCATAAAGCATATCAATTCAAAGTCATCAAGTCCCGAAAATCCGCCCGACAGAAATGTAGTTTGTCCTCCCCCGAAAAAGCTCTCAATATCACTTTCATCTTTGGCATTGATAATTGACATAATGGCATCTTCCAGAAGATGTGATACTCTCGCCATATTTTTACCGTTGTTGGTAGCCTTGTTGAACATGGAACACAATACTTTATCATGGACAGACTTTCCACGGGCAAGCCTACGCATTATATCAAGCGTTTCCTTTGGCTGTAAATGGTTGGTGATAATTTCCCCGTCCATTCCCACATATACCATATAGAACGGGTGCAGTCTGTTCTGATTCTCAATATTGATATGTTCATTGATATTTTTAAGAATGAAGATAACACCGGGTTTATCACCCTTTACAACGGCATGGATTCCAAACGGTGTATGGTCTATGTCGGGATGTTCTTTCATGTATGCAAGCAAGTCCATGCGGAATTCATTCAGTCCCAAATCCATGATAGAAACACCGTTTGTCATATCTTCAAGGTCAACGACTTCCTCCTGTAATTTCTGTAACTGAGTACGGCGGTATTCCAAATCACCCTTTTCATTGACGTTGATAAGGTCATCATCACCCGTTGAAGTCATGACGGATATTCTCATTCTCGTTTCAACTCTCTTTTTGAGATTGATATATTCATCAAGGGCAAGGTCAGGCCAGAAATTGACAAGCTGAATAACGGCATTTTTACTGCCGATACGGTCAATTCTTCCGAAACGCTGAATAATACGCACCGGATTCCAGTGTATATCATAGTTAATGCAGTAATCGCAATCCTGCAAATTCTGTCCCTCAGAGATACAGTCCGTTGCAATAAGAATATCTATTTCATGTTTATCATTGGGATATAAAACATTTTTATCCTTTGATTCGGGAGAAAAACACGCAAGAACATGATTCATATCCGCCTTGAATTTAGGGATAGTTGTTTTGCCGTCGATTGAACCTGTAACAAGTGCTGTATTCAATCCCAATTCCTTTTTGATAATTGCACTGATATTATCGAATAAATATTCTGCTGTATCGGAAAATGCGGTAAAGATAAGCATTTTTTTATTGCCTTCATTGATAGGTGAAGAAATTTTCTCACGAATAATTTTCAAAAGCTCATTCAGTTTATAGTCATATTTCGGTGTAATATCCTCAACCATAGAGATAAGCAAAGCCAGATTTTCTATATCTTCGTCAATGTCACGTTTCCATGAAAGATAATCCATATCACGCAGGTCTATTTTAATTTTCTTTCCGACTGCAAAGAAATCCGTATTCTGATCGTCAAAGTCAAAATCTCCCGCAATCTCTGAAAAATCCTCTGTTTCATCAAGAACCGAAATTCCTGTTTTGATAAAGTTTTCTATCACATTTGAAGTTTCGCTGAGAAAATCATATACACGCTGTACCGTCAGCAGAAAAGAATGTACCGAACTTTCCATTCTTTTGAGTAAATTGATACCCATCAATTTTCGGATACCCATTTCACGACCTTTCCGAAAATTCTCTGTTTCTTCTTCGTTCAGATATTTATGCAGTTTACTTGCCTGTATGTATATGATCGGTGTATAGATGGTCAGATTAAGTTTTATCAGAATTTCAAATATTTCACGATAGTTGACCGCCCCCGAAAGATTTGTCAGTTTCGGACTCAATGATACAGGTTTATTTCTTTTCGGAAACGTGCCTATATCACTTATATCATAGAAATTTTGAATATGTTTCCTTGAACGTGCTATCGTCACACTGTCAAGCACTTCAAAAAAATCAAAATCAAGCCTTGACAAAAGTGCATTTGTTGTACGCTCGTCATCGGGAAGTTTACACCAGGCATTATAAACTCTTTGTGCCTGACGGAATATCGTGTCTATATCGGATTTTGTCTTTAATTTTTCATTTATTTCGGCAGGATTTCCCTCATAGGCAAGGGCAAGCTGATTTCTTAAATCGTTGAAACGATT
>DBXL01000058.1:5198-7019 GCA_002309275.1 Ruminococcaceae bacterium UBA1213
CCGTGACTGTTCGTTCCGTTGCCGTTACGGAAATTATGGCTTTCATCAATGACAACAAGACCGTAATTTCCCCAGTTGATGTGTTCAATCGGCATACCCATAATCGTTTTTCCGTTTTCTCTCGAGAGGTCTGTATGATAAAGAATGTCATAACTCAATCTGTCTGCCGATAACGGATTATTGATAAGATTGCCACGAAAATTCATCCAGTTTTCAGACAGTTTTTTCGGGCAAAGCACAAGCACACTTTTATTTCTGCACTCATAGTATTTTATAACCGCAAGAGCTGTAAATGTCTTTCCAAGTCCCACACTGTCAGCCAAAATACAGCCGTTATACTGTTCAAGTTTATTGATGATACCCAGAGCAGCGTCTTTCTGAAAGTTGAAAAGTTTATTCCATATCACACTATTTTTGAAACCTGTATTTTCATCGGGCAAAACATCTTCCGAAATATCCTCCAAAAATTCATTGAAAATATTGTACAGTGTCATAAAATAAACAAGTTCGGGAGAATTTTCCTGATATACCGCACCGATCATTTCAATAACTTCTTCCGTTACATCTTTCAGTTTTTCCGAGTCTTTCCAAATGGAATTGAATATCCTCAAAAATTCCTTACTTGCGGGATTTTCCATGCGTGTGACCATATTCGTAAGATTGTTTCCACGCTCACAGCCCAAATCAACAGTAGTAAATGTATTGATCGGCATATATGTATATGTTTCGTCATCGCCATCAATCAATAAAAAGTTGTTCATTCCCTCATGAGTAGTATTCGTTTTGAAACGCACTTTTTTTCGTATCCATTCCGCACACTCTTTTGCAACGGCTTTCTGCTTGAGTTCATTACGCAGTCTTATTTCAAATTCTGTACCATACAAACTCTTTTCTCTTATCAAACGAGGAATATAAAATTCCCGTTTTTCCTTTTTTGACTTTTCGCTGACAAATGTAGGTGATGTGAAAATAAATCTTAATTCTTCACATGATTCAAGTTGCTTTTTCAATTCCTGATAGGCATATATAGAAAAGCAGGCTGCCGCAACAGATATGCGGCTGCCTTTTTGTATCGTCTTGATAAGGTCATCTCTGACCACTTTGGTTGTATTATTGAAAACTTCCATATAAACACATCTCCCCGAAAAAATCATTCTTCATCATAATTCCTGTCATTTTCTTTAGTTCACAACAAAAGACTGCTTTTAATTATTGCTCTGCAAAATTTCTTCCAAATGCTCTATCAAAAATCTTTGAGCTTCCCCATTGTATATAGTAGCTTCATAAGGAACGCCACGAGAACTTATGCGAGTTTCAGTAAATATACCAATCTTATTCCCCTGTTCCGTAGGTCGTTTGCTTTTTTTACCCTCCTGAGATTCCACTTCCTGAAGAAATCCCATTTTCATTAACCATGGAGCAATATTATTATATTTCAATCCCGTCATTTGTTCTGTATCTATCATCGCATTAAGCCTTGCACAAAATTCAGTTAAAGAAATATTTCCCTTGTAATAGTATTTTTGAAGCTGTTCGGAAGTAATGTAAAATGGTTTCTTATCAATATTTTTTCTTGGCTTTACTCCTCCATTCTCTATCACCTGACGCAATATATCCGATACATAGAAAAAACATCTTGATAATCTTACGTTATTGATAATATCATTCTCCGGTGCAGGTCTGTTGTCAATAGGATTGATACCATTCGCCAATTTGTCAATAAATGATTTTGCATACTCTATTTTCTCCAATTCAGTCATTTCTCACATCTCCATTCTTTTTCAAAACAATATCTGCCAATACCACGGGCAGCGGTTCAGG
>DBXL01000058.1:7089-7298 GCA_002309275.1 Ruminococcaceae bacterium UBA1213
TCTTCACGGAATTTCTTTGAAAATTTTGCAACAGCATATATTATGCCGCCTATATTCGCTGTAAGATAATCTTCCGATATATGCAGTTTCTGACCGCTGCGAAGCTCAAACAAAATCCGTTTTTTGCCTTCAAAAAAGTCAAGCACCACATCTCTGTGTGTCATCTGCAAATGCAGTTCGTCAGGTTCAGGATATTTCCTTTCATCTGT
>DBXL01000219.1:0-8912 GCA_002309275.1 Ruminococcaceae bacterium UBA1213
TTGTCCATATTTTGAGTAGCAGATAATTATGAATCCACAAATTGAAAAACTGGTTGAAAACATTGAAAAAATTATCGTAGGAAAAAGAAATGCTGTCATAATGGTGGTAATAGCCATGCTGTCCGAAGGGCATATTTTAATAGAGGACGTGCCGGGAGTCGGAAAAACAAGGCTTGTATCTGCCCTTGCCAGCTCTGTTGACGGGCATTTCAACAGAATACAGCTTACACCCGATATTATGCCGTCTGATATAGTGGGCTTTTCGATGGTGGACCGCCAGACAGGTGAACTCCGTTATAAAGCAGGTGCAGCAATGTGTAATTTTCTGCTTGCAGACGAGATAAACAGAGCTTCACCAAAGGCACAGTCAAGCCTGCTTGAAGTCATGGAAGAACATCAGATTTCCCTTGACGGAAAAACAATGGCTTTGCCCTCTCCGTTCATGGTGCTTGCAACGCAGAATCCTGTTGAAACCTATGGAACATATCACCTGCCCGAAGCACAAATGGACAGATTTTTAATGAAAATATCCATGGGCTATCCGTCCCCCGAAGAAGAACTGGATATTATCAGCCGTTCCGAAACAAATGTATTTTCTCAGAAGCTCAATGCGGTAATGAGCCTTGAAGATGTGAAAATGCATATAGAGGAAGTCAAGAAAATTCATTGCAAGGACAGCGTGAAGAAATATATTGTTGACCTGCTCAATGCCACAAGAAATTCAGGGCTTATCACATTGGGAGCGTCGCCCCGTGCGGGAATCGCAATGCTGAGGGCTGCCAAGGCAGCCGCCTATATTATGGGAAGAAATTATGTTGTGCCTGATGATATAAAATATGTCATGCCGTCAGTGGTATCGCACAGGCTCATGTTGTCGATACAGGGAAAATCTGCTTTTGCCAATGCCGAAGAAGTGCTTGATGAAGCAGTGAAATCCGTTGCAGTACCTGTACAATAGGGGTGAAATGCATGAAAAAAGAGATGACCTTGCAGACGGTAAAATCTCTGTCTGCATACATAGGGTGCATACTGATAGCGGTTGCTGTAAAGTACCTTGTCAACGGCACGGTGGGAGTGCTTTTGATAATATCTTTGCTGTGTGCATTGATATTGTCCGTACTGTCTGCCCTTGCGGTGATACCGTCACTGGAAGTGGATATTCAGCCTGATAAAAACGTGCTTTTCAAAGGAGAAAGCCTGACGTGTTCCGTGAGCATGAGAAAAAGAATTATCATACCTGCACCAATGATAGAAGTATATGCGGAATGTACGCCACAGCTTTTGAAAGATACGGATATTTTCCGTTTATCGCTTGCGGGACAGGAAACCAATACAATAAAAATATCCGTCAGGGCAAAATATTCCGGTCTGGCAGGAATCAGTATCACCAATGTGTTTGTATGCGACTATTTCGGCATATTCCGTTTCAGGCTCAAAAAAAATATATCCAACAGTTATGTGAAAGTGTCGGTATATCCGAATATACCCCAAGTGCCTGTGCAGACGAATTTTCTCAAAACAGCGGTACTGTTTTCAACAGATGACAATGAAGAGGAAACCAATGAAACTGCCCTCACCCCCACAGGACAGCCCGGCTATGACCACAGGGAGTATTATCCGGGCGACCCCATTAAAAGAATCAACTGGAAAATGTCCTCAAAGAAAGATGTGTATATGATAAGGCTTGATGAGAAAATTGCAGGGGGTGGACAGGTATTTTTTCTTGACATTCCCGAAGCAGAGGAAAATGACAGAACTTTGTCGGTGCGTGACAGGATAATGGAAGGAATGCTGGCAGTATTCTCCATGCTCACGGCAGAGGGCAGAGAAACTGTGTTTTTCATGCCCGATAAAAATAATTGGGTGAGAATGAATATCAAAACTTCAGCGGATATTTATGAAATACAGCAGAGATTGTCGGAATTTTCTCCGTGCGTCACGGAAAAGCCCGTTCCGCCTGAAATTGCAGGCATGGGAAAAACGCCTATATGCTTTACGTCTGCCACAGGTGAAACCCCACAGTCTGCCATGAATATCGTATCGGAAATCCCCGCTATACTGCTGATATGCTCATCGGATTCAAAATTACCGCATATCACCTCTGAATTCTGGACTGTATCGGAAACATTTGAAATGAAAAGGCTGTGACGGGAGGAAAATTATGAAAGACAGAAATCAATTTCTTTCGGGCATTTCCCAAAAAATCAGTGCCTATATATGTCCCGTCCTGCTGGGAACGGCTATCTGTTATGCAGTTATCGATGTGCTTGATAAAGAAAAGCCTGTTCTGTACAGTGTGATATTTTTATTGGAGGCGTGGATACTCTTCGGCGTATTTGACAGGCTCAAGTATATGAAACGTCTTGGCGGACTGCTCTATATTATGGTGTTTATTGTCAATTCTCTGGCAAGCTCATGGCTGGCAAGAATGGGAATGTACAGGGCAGGCGGTTTTAAAGAACTGATGAAATGGTTTTTCGGTGAAACGGATAACTATGACCAGCCGTATTTTCTGAATGCCCTGTTCATTGCAGGGGGATTTTTTCTCATATCCATTCTGTATTATTTTACACAGGTACGTTACAGAAGTCTTGGTGTCATGCTTTGTATCATGTTCCCGTTTGTGATATATACCAAGAGAGTCGTCATCATGCCTGAGCTTATGACTACGATAATCGTAGTGCTTTATCTTGCGGTGATAGTGCATAACAGGCATATTGACCCCTCCCGTCAGGAAAAAAATGCTTTTTTAAAAATAGACCGTTCATATATTATTGCAATAGCTGTATTTGTTTCCATAACGGGAACTGTCACTATGATAATACCGAAACAGTCTTATGTATCGTTTCTTGAAAAAAATTCCGACTTATTTTCATATACAAATACGATAGGCGGAAATGGTACGGGCAATTCCGATAATGTTTCACAGGAGTCATCCTCACGTTACGGTGAAAGAGGCGATACGGGAAAAATTCTGTTTCGTTTCCGCACAGACGGAAATGAAAAAGAATATTATCTCCGCAAACAGCCGTTTGACCGTTTCAACGGGGATATTTGGGAAAAAGATATGAATAATATCAACCGTTATTACTATTCCGAGATGTACCCCGAATATGAAATAACGGATTTGGCGGAAGATTTCTATGATATATACCAAAAAGACGGTCTTAAACTGCCCGAAATTCAGATAGAAAGAGGTTTTGTCGAGGGAGAGGACTTTTCGGCATCATACCTGCCGTGTCCGCTGAGTACTACCGTGAAAGATGTTTCAACGAGCTATTACAGAAAATACCTTGATGACAGGGTTGAAAGAATGGAAAGTGCAGACGAAAACCTGCATAATGCATTTAGCTTTTATGAGGAAAATGGTGATTTATATGAATATGCCCGTGAAGTCGGCTTGTCATCGGAGGAGTATGAGGAAATACTGGAGGAAAATTATGGCATTGGAAATGTACAGAAAATATATTCTGATTTTCTTATGGCACGTCAGCTGTACTCAAATACAGATGGTATATCAACGAGAATAGCTGAGCTTGCAGAGGAGATAACAAAAGAATATCATTCAGATGTTGAAAAAGCAGCGGCACTTGCGATGTATTTTGAAGAAAACGGCTATGAATATGACGAGAAGTATGTGCCGGAAGATACCTCGATAGAGTATTTTATATTTGAGGGCAAAAAGGGTATATGCACGAACTATGCAACGGCTATGACGCTCATGGCGAGAAGCATAGGACTGACTGCAAGATATGTTGAGGGATATGCGGCTTTTGAGAGAGATGAAAACGAGTTGTATATTGTCCGTGACAGCTATGCACACGCATTTGTGGAAGTATATATCCCTGCAGTGGGGTGGATGACGTTTGACCCGACTGTATCAGGCTATATGTATGTCCGTGAGGAACAGCACAACTACTTTGAAGATATAATGCAGTTCTTGAGCCATTTCGTTGCAGTAATAGCGGTTGCGGTATTTGTACTGTTCGTGTGCCTCAGGGACAGAATAGCAGAACTTTTCTTCCGTATCAGCCAGATTTTCAGAAATCCCCAAAAACGTACTCTGAAACTTTACTCCAATGTCATCAAACTTGTGAATTTCTCGACAGGCGGGGATTACCGTTCCTATACCGTCAATATGCTCAGAGAATATCTTTCTTCCTCAAGGGGAGCAGTCCCCGAAAAGCTTTTACAGCTTTTTGAAAAAACGGCATTCGGCGGATATGTGCCTGACAATTCGGAATACCGTGAAGCATATGCCGAGTACAGAAAATGCTATCGCTTTTTGAGAAAAATCCCTAAAAGAAAACAAGCATGAAATTAACAGGTCGCCTGTCAGACGGCAGGCGGCTTATTTCATACTTTCAGTATATATTTCAGATATATTTCAAATTGTATAATTATTCTCAAAAAAAAGACTTGCATTTTAAAAAAACGTGTGATATAATATCAAAGTCGTCAGAAATGATGTAAAACAAAAGTTGGTGTTGATGACGTTGAGGGTCCACCCGTTCCCATACCGAACACGGAAGTTAAGCTCAATGGTGCCGAAGATACTTTGTTGGTGACGACACGGGAAAATAGGAAGATGCCAACATAAAGCAGCCGTCCAATAGGGCGGTTGTTTTTTTGTACCAAAGTTATTATCTTAACGTGAGCCGGATAAGAAAATCATCTGCATTACGGGAACTGTAAAAAAATTTTTTAAGGAAGGTCTTTGAAATGAGAAACAACAAGTATATATCCTATATCGTGCAGTCGGCTGTAACAGCGGCTCTTTATGCCGTTGTGACTATCATGCAAAATGTACTTTTACCCGGCTCGGCATCAATGGCGGTTCAGTTCAGAGTGTCGGAAGCCGTCACAGTGCTTGCACTGTTCAGCCCTTCGGCTATTTCCGGATTGACTATCGGCTGTCTTATTGCCAATATCAGCTCCATTTCTTCCATAGGGGCTGTTGATGTGATATTCGGAAGTCTTGCAAGCTTTCTGGCTGCACTCACCATGTATAAACTAAGAAATGTAAAATTCTTTAAAATTCCACTGATTGCTTTGCTCATGCCTGCCATTATGAATGGAATCATCGTCGGCTTTGAAATAGACTTTTTCTTTGTCAATCAGTACCGCTTTGACCTGACAGACTTCCTTATCAATGCCGGACTGGTCGCCATAGGTGAAATTGCAGTTCTTTTTGCATTGGGACTGCCCCTTTTCATCGCAATCCAAAAAAGAAATCTTTCAAAAAAACTTTCCTGACAGGTTGAATTTTCAGGACAATAATGATATAATTATCCAAACGGCATTGCAGAATACAATTACTTCGATATGAGGGACCGGTGGAGAATATCCGTGCAGGTTCAAGTCCTGCTGTCGCTTGTGAACAGCTTGCGATATGGTGGAATTGGCAGACACGCCGGTTATTTTGAAAGTGTATTCGATTTTATCCGTTTTTTCTCAAAATAACAATCAGCAGTGCAGAAAACAGTTACTTCGATTGTGTCACGCCGGAATTGTCGGTTCAAGTCCGCCTCTCTTTTCAGAGATAGTCTAAATGGTCAGGACACCGGCAGTATTGAATTTAAGCTGTTTTTGGATTTCTCTGTTTGTTATACAATCAAAGCGTGTATTGCAGAATGCAGTTACTTCGATTGGTCTGAACTTTGCCGAAAGGCGAGGGAATGCAGGTTCGAGTCCTGCGGAACTGTGTCCGATTTCATCACGCTTTCTATTTTTAACGGCAGAAGTGCTAAAAAACGGGTTCTTCGTGTTGTCGGTTCGAGTCCGGCTTCTCTTTTTGAGAATAGCTCAATTTGGCAGAGCAGAGCAAGCATATTATGCTTACCGTTTTTGGATTTCTCTGCCTTTTATTTTTATCAAGGAGGGCTTTTTAATGTCAAAATTCAATCAAACACAATCTATCAAAACAGTAAATAACTGCGGTCAGCCTGCTTATAAAATGACTGACAAAGAAAAACTTGTTTCACAAGTGCTTACATCTTTCTTCAATGAAAGCAAATTCTATGGCGATAATTCCGAAGATATGCAGAAAACTATCGTGAATGTCATTAAAGCCGAACCTGAATTTGTATCAAAATTAGCAATCTTTGCAAGACGTGTATTTAATATGCGTTCCGTGTCGCACGTTCTGACGGCATACCTTGCCCATGAAAACGAGGGTAAACCCTTTGTGCGTGAAACCGTGAAAGGTGTAACCGTGCGTGGAGATGATGTCACGGAGATTATGGCTTTTTACATAAACACTTTCGGAAAAAGACCTATCCCCAACAGCCTTAAAAAAGGTATCAATGACGTGCTTGCCAACTTTGATGAATACACGCTTGCCAAATATAAAGGCGACAGTAAATCTGTGAAAATGCGTGATTTGCTGTGCATTTGCAGACCGTCGCCCAAAACACCCGAACAGTCTGAAATGTGGAAAAGGTGCATTGAGGGAAATTTAAAAACTCCTGTAACGTGGGAAACCGAACTTTCCAAAAACGGCAATAATAAAGAAACCTGGGAAAATCTCATTGACAGCGGTAAAGTCGGTTATATGGCATATCTGAGGAATTTAAGAAACATTCTAAAAGCAGAGCCTTCAAACCTGCAAACCGTTCTTGATATCATCGAAAATCCTGAAAGAGTCAGAAAATCCAAACAACTGCCTTTCAGGTATTTATCCGCATATAGAGCCGTCAGCGATATTGCTGGCTCAAAAGTTTTTGATGTATTGGAAAATGCCCTTGAAATATCCGTTGAAAATATGCCGAAATTATCGGGTACAACTGTGATAGCCGTTGATGTATCGGGTTCCATGTGTTATCCTGTCAGCAGAAATTCCAATATCATGTACTATGAAATAGCTGTTCTGCTCGGACTTATCGCAAATAAGATTTGTGACAACAGCCTTTTCTATACTTTCGATACGGAAATAAGAAAATTCAATCTTTCAAGCAAAACACCCATTCTTGAAGCAGTAAACAGTATTGAATACGGCGGTGGTACAGATATGTATCTGCCTTTCAAGGAAATGCTTGCTAAAAAAATAAAAGCCGACAGAATAATAATTCTTTCGGATAACGAGTGCAACTCTATTAACTGGTATTCTCACAAGACCGTTCAGCAGATGGCTGACGAGTACAGAAAGCAGTCCAATCAAAATTTGTGGGTACACGCAGTAGATTTGGCAGGCTATGGCACTCAGCAGTTTCACGGCGACAGAACGAATATTATAGCAGGCTGGTCGGAAAAAGTCCTTGACTTTATCAACCTTGCCGAAAACGGTACATCAAATTTAATAAAAACAATAGAAGAATGTGATTATGTCGAATAAAAAAGCGTCTGCATGAAAGAAACTCATGCAGACACTTTTTTCGGTTTGGAGAGAAAAACAACTCCACTCTTCACTCTCCAAACTCCACTCTATTAAGCCCCTGCCCGAAGGGATTTGAACCCTTGATCTTCAGAGTCGGAGTCTGATGCATTATCCAGCTGTGCTACGGACAGATACGCATTATACAAATCAGATAATATATTAACATATTTTTTTCAAATTTGCAAGAAATATATTTGTAAAAATATGCGGGTTATGATATAATAGAATTCGGAGGGATTTTTCGTGGATATAAGACAGGGCGATATGCTTGAAATGAAAAAACCGCATCCGTGCGGTAAAAAGAATAATAAACAATTTTATGTGCTGAAAGTCGGCATAGACTTCAAATTGAGGTGTATGGGCTGTCTGCATGAAATCATCATTCCCAGAGTGAAAGCCGAAAAAAATATTAGAAAAATCATTAGAGAGGATAATGGCGTTGTTTGAGAAAGTGCAGATTTTTGAAAGCAGGTATGAGGAACTTTCACAGAAATTATGTGATCCGTCTGTGGTATCCTCGCCGGAGCTTTATGCAGAGGTAATGAAAGAATACAAGTCTGTCGAGCCGCTTGCCCTGAAATACAGGGACTACAAGAAAATTTTATCTGATATTCAGGATATAAAAGAGATTCTTGGGGAAAGTGATACTGATACAGAGATGTTTGAGGAAGAAAAGCTGGCTCTTGAAGAAAAGCTGGAGTGCATTTCGGAAGAAATGAAAATTCTGCTTTTACCGAAAGACCCGAATGATGACAGAAATGTGATTATCGAAATAAGGGGCGGTGCAGGCGGTGAAGAAGCTGCCTTGTTTGCGGCGGTGCTTTTCAGAATGTACAGTATGTATGCAGTCAAAAAGGGCTATAAAACAGAACTTATCAATGCCAATGAAACAGAGCTGGGCGGATACAAGGAAATAAGCTTTATGTTGACAGGTGAGGGAGCTTATTCCAGACTGAAATATGAAAGCGGTGTACACCGTGTGCAGAGAGTACCCGAAACGGAAACACAGGGCAGAATACATACTTCGACAGTAACGGTGGCAGTCCTGCCAGAAGCGGATGATGTAGAAGTAAGTATCAATCCGTCTGATTTGAGGATAGACACATTCCGTTCCAGCGGTGCAGGCGGTCAGCACATCAATAAAACGGAGTCTGCCATCAGAATCACGCATATTCCCACAGGACTTGTTGTGGAGTGTCAGGACGAGAGAAGCCAGTATAAAAATAAAGATAAAGCCATGAAGGTGCTGAAATCCAGACTGCTTGAAGCGGAGCGTGAAAAACAGCAGAGTGAAGTTGCTGAAAAAAGACATTCCCAAGTAGGCACAGGTGACAGAAGTGAACGTATCCGCACTTATAATTATCCGCAGGGCAGAGTGACCGACCATAGAATAGGTCTTACTCTCTATAAAATAGATGATATTCTGAATGGAAACATGGATGAAATCATAGACGCACTTATCACAGCAGACAGAACAGAACAATTAAACAGTGAAGGGGAGTAAATCTATGCTGGACAGAAAAAAATTTGTAATTAC
>DBXL01000219.1:8962-17059 GCA_002309275.1 Ruminococcaceae bacterium UBA1213
GTGCAGATAGCGTCAGCCGTAAAGATGATAAATCAGAATCATACAGAAGTACCTATGATAACATCCGAGCAGTATGCAGGGCTGAATATAGGCGATGTTATGGCAGCCGAGATAAAAAAAGAGGATATTATCATGAGTTTCATCGGCAGTAATGATACTTTGAGTTATTATCTGGTGAAAGTAAGCGACGACCATGCTGTTATTATGCGAATGGTGCAGGGAGGCTCATGTGATAACAGTATGTATGCAATGCTTGCAGGGAAAATTGACAGCATTACTTATAAAGGCAAAGTGAATATCCTTGTTGAGCCGGACATGGCAGAAGTCAATCTTTTAGTGCTGTCTGGTGATTTGCTTTATAAAAAAGGCATGAGTCGTCACCTCAATGACGTTATATTGAGATACACGCTGGATATAGCTCTTTACGATACCACAGCAGGTCCGAAATATATCATTGCCACAATCGTTGGTGCATTTTTAATGCTGGGCGTAGCTGTATGGGCATTCTGGAAGCCTTTCAAAAAAATCGGTCTGGGCTATGCCGCAAGATTGGGAAAAATAGACCTTAATCTCATGACAAAAGACGACCTGCCTGTTGACATGGACTGGTACACAGATGAAAAAGCCAAAAAAGATTATGTTGATTCTCTGCCCGAAAGGAAAATTGACGAGAATTTCAAAAAAGTTGATTTCTATGAAAGCAACATCAATGATGAAGGCAACTTCTATGTCAAGAAGCAAATCGAGCTTGATAAAAAAGAGTCTGATGACGAAGACGGCTTTAAACACAAACACATGAACTATTGAAAATTGAAAGTGGAAAATGGAAAATTGGGAGTGGAGTTTTTGAAAACATTGATATTGAATGAAAATGAAGTTGACAAGGCTGC
Organism: Ruminococcaceae bacterium UBA1213; assembly: GCA_002309275.1. Lineage (GTDB taxonomy): Bacteria > Bacillota > Clostridia > Oscillospirales > Acutalibacteraceae > UBA1213. The sequence continues at coordinate 9,853 of DBXL01000219.1, forward strand.
CGAAATTATTAAAAACGGCGGACTTGTTGCCATGCCTACCGAAACCGTTTACGGACTTGCCGCCAATGCCCTTGACGGAAAGGCTGTTGCAAAGATATTCAAAGCCAAAGGCAGACCTATGGATAATCCCCTTATCGTGCATATTTCCGACATTTCACAGATATATCCGCTTGTACGGGAATTTCCTGAAAAAGCACGGATTTTAGCTGAAAAATTCTGGGCTGGTCCTCTTACCATCATTCTGCCGAAGTCCGGGATTATTCCCGATGAAGTCAGTGCAGGTCTTGACACGGTTGCTGTAAGATTTCCGTCAAATAAAATCGCACAGGCTTTAATAGCAAAGTCTATGCCCCTTGCCGCCCCCTCTGCCAATCTGTCAGGCAGTCCGAGTCCCACTAATGCCCGTCACGTCTTTGACGACATGAACGGCAGAATCAATGCCATCATAGACGGCGGAGAATGTGAAGTGGGCGTGGAATCCACCGTTATCACCCTTGCAGCAGAACCGCCAAGACTTTTAAGACCGGGCGGAATTACTGTCGAACAGCTCAGAGAGGCTATCGGAGATGTAATTATAGATGACGCTGTATTGAATCCCCTGAAATCAGGACAAAAGGCGGCAAGTCCGGGCATGAAGTATAAACACTATGCCCCAAAAGCTCATATAATTTTACTTGAGGGAAGCGACAGCGATTTTATAGAATATGTCAACTCTCATAAGGCTGACGGAGTGGCTGCATTGTGCTATGATGAAGATATTGAAAAGCTTGAAGTGCCTAATATTCCCATCGGTCACGCTGATGATTATGAAATGCAGTCGCATAAGCTGTTTTCTTCTCTGAGGAATGCAGATGAACAGGGCTTTCAGACAGTTTATGCACACTGTCCGAAAACTGATGGAATGGGACTTGCCGTGTACAACAGAATTATCCGTGCGGCAGGCTTTGAGGTGATAACCGTATGAAAACAAAATTCATTGGTCTTACAGGGCAGACGGGAGCAGGAAAAAGCACTGTATCCCGATTGGCAGAGAATGACGGCTGTAAAATCATCAATGCAGACCATGTGGCAAGAGAGGTAATGAAAAACGGTTCGGAATGCCTCAAAAGGCTTGCAGAAATTTTTGGAAGTGATATAATAAATACTGACGGCAGCCTTAATCGAAAACTGCTTGCGGAAAGGGCTTTTTCTTCAAGAAAAAATACAGATATTCTGAACAGCGTCACTCACCCTGCCATAATTTCAAAAGTAAAGGAATATATTGATATATATTCAAAAGAAAGTGATGTTATCCTGTTTGATGCCCCGCAGCTTTTTGAAAGCGGCGGAGATAAGATGTGTGACAGAATTATTGCAGTTATTGCCCCTGCCGACATCAGGATGAAAAGAATTCTCTGCCGTGACGGCATTTCGGAAAATGAGGCACTTTTGCGTATCAATGCACAGCATGATGAAAATTTCTATATCGCAAAATCAGACTATATAATAGACGGCTCAAAGCCTTTGGAAGATGTGCAGAGGCAGTTTGAGGAAATTATGAAAAAGGTGATGGCGGAATGAAAAAACAAATTACGGCAGCTGTAATTCTTGTAATTGTATTTTTTGGCATGATAGGCATTGCATACGGACTGAAACACGTCAACCATGAATATACATACACTGATTATCCTTTGAAATATGAAAAGGAAGTCAATGCGGCTGCCAAAAAATATAAAGTGGATAAAGCCCTGATATACGGCGTGATAAAAACAGAAAGTAATTTTGAACCCGATGCACAGTCGGGAGTGGGGGCATTGGGACTTATGCAGCTCATGCCCGACACGTTTACATGGTTACAGACATATTATAGAGAAGAAAACAATTATTCCTTTGAGGACCTTGCCAACCCTGCAGTATGCATAGATTACGGTGTACAGCTTCTGTCGATATTCTCCCAAATGTACGAAGTAGAGGATACCATGCTGTGTGCCTATAACGGAGGTCCCGGAAACGTTGATAAATGGCTGAGTGACCCGGCCTGCTCCGATGACGGAAAGCATTTGAAGGTTGTCCCCTTTCCCGAAACGGATAATTACAGAAAACTCGTTGCACAAAACAAGAGTATTTATAAAAAATTATATTTCAGTTAAGAGAGGAAATGATTGGAATGGAAAAGGAAAAGTCACAGTCCAAACAGCTTAAAGAAAAGCTGTTTATGAACAGAAAAAGCGGTATGCTGAAAGTGAGTGCGGAGGAAACGGCAAAAGCAGATGTATTCTGTGAGGGCTACAAAGTATTTCTTGACAATGCCAAAACAGAACGTGATGCGGTAAAATTTGCCGTGGCAAAGGCACAGGAAAACGGCTTTACAGAGTATGACTGTACGAAAAGCTATCATGCAGGCGATAAAGTCTATGTCAATAACAGAAACATGGCTTTAATGCTTGCCGTTATAGGAAAAAACGGCACCAAAAACGGTGTGCGTCTTGGCATTGCACATATAGACTCCCCCAGACTCGATTTAAAGCCCAATCCGCTGTATGAGAGCAACGACCTCGCTTTATTTAAAACCCATTATTACGGCGGTATCAAAAAATATCAGTGGACAACCGTTCCTCTTGCCCTTCATGGAGTTGTGGCACTCAAAGACGGAAATGTCATAGATGTAAAAATAGGTGAAAATGAAAAGGAACCGTGTTTTGTAGTAACCGACCTGTTACCCCATCTTGCAGTTGAGCAGATGTCGCAAGTGATGACAAAGGCTTTCAACGGTGAACATCTCAATGTACTTGTGGGAAGCCGTCCCTTTAACAGTGATGAGGAAAGTGAAAGCGTTAAATTGAATATTATGAACATACTTTTTGAAAAATACGGCATTGTCGAGGAAGATTTTCTCTCGGCAGATTTAACGCTTGTTCCTGCCATGAATGCCAGAGATGTAGGCTTTGACAAAAGCATGATCGGCAGCTATGGACATGATGATAAAGTGTGTGCCTATCCTGCACTGATGGCGGCACTTGATGTAGAAGTCCCTGACAGCACCGTTATAACCGTGCTTACAGACCGTGAGGAGATAGGCAGTGACGGCAATACAGGCATGAAGTCCACCTATATGGCAGACTTCATTGCAGACCTTGCCAAAGCTGACGGTATGGAACTCCGTCACGTTATGAGAAAAAGCATTTGTCTTTCCGCTGACGTGAATGCTGCATTTGACCCGACTTATGCCTCCGCTTTTGAGGCAAACAATGCGTGCTATATCAATAACGGTGCCGTTATCACCAAATACACCGGCAGCGGCGGCAAATACAGCACTTCCGACGCTTCGGCAGAATATATGGCTCAGGTCAGAAAAATTCTTGATGATAAAAAAGTCCTCTGGCAGACAGGTGAACTTGGTAAAGTTGACGGCGGCGGCGGCGGTACTATCGCAAAATTCGTGGCAAACCTCAATGCCGATGTAGTAGATTTGGGCGTACCCGTGCTTTCCATGCACGCCCCCTTTGAAGTCGTTTCAAAGCTTGATGTCTATGAAACTTACAGGGCTTTGTTTGCGTTTTACAGCTTTTGAAATCTGTAAAACCTGACAAATCCCCTTACATTCTTTGTGGCAGTTTCTACAATAATTTGTCGCTAAAACCTGATTTGTTAATTTTTTTGTAACAATTATATTACAATCACCTTTTTGATATTGACAATTATTCAAAATTATATTATGCTTTTAACGGATATATTTTTTGCATGAATTTCATGTGCCTGTTTGGTATATCTTCAACAAAAAATATTTGATTCAACATTTTAACACAACAATGTTGAATTTTTTCAAAAAAAATCTTGTTGTCTGTCCGTACCGGCGGACATAGCCTGAAAATATATTTTTTTTTAATTGAGGAGTGGTGTGGCTTGAAAAAAATAGTTATCAATGGCGGCAACAGACTTCATGGAAGTGTCTGTATAAGCGGTGCTAAAAATGCTGCTGTGGCTATTATCCCTGCGATAATCCTTTCAGACGGTGTATGCCGTGTTGAAAATATACCGAATATAATGGATGTCAACCTGATGGTCAATATCCTGCATGATATGGGGGCTGTCGTCAACAGAATCGACAAAAGCACTCTTGAAATTGACCCCAGACGTATCAGCAGTCCTTTTGCCAACTATGACTCCATCAGAAAAATGAGAGCTTCCTGCTATCTTCTGGGTGCATTGCTCGGAAAGTTTGCGGAAGCGGAGGTTGCCCTTCCCGGCGGCTGCGACTTTGGTGTAAGACCTATCGACCAGCATTTGAAAGGCTTCAGTGTACTCGGTGCAGAAAACAGCGTTTCAGGCGGTCTTATCAAGCTCAAAGCAAAGGGTATGCTCAAAGGCGGTCATGTATATCTTGATGTCGTTTCAGTGGGTGCTACCATCAATATCATGCTTGCAGCCGTGAAAGCCGAAGGCAGAACGATTATCGAAAATGCCGCAAGAGAACCTCACGTCGTAGATTTGGCCAACTTCCTTAACTCAATGGGTGCAGATGTCAGAGGTGCAGGCACGGATGTTATTAAAATCAACGGCGTTAAGCATCTCAACGGCACAAGCTATTCCATCATTCCCGATCAGATAGAGGCAGGTACATATATGGCTGCCGCTGCTGTCACTCATGGAGATGTCGTTATTAAAAACGTCATCACCAAACATCTTGAATCAATCACTGCCAAACTGCGTGAAATGGGTGTGCATATAGATGAATACGAGGACTGCATACACGTTTACAGTGACAGCAGACTTCACAGGTGCAATGTAAAAACAATGCCTCACCCCGGCTTCCCCACAGATATGCAGCCGCAAATAGCTGTACTTCTCTCCGTTGCAGACGGTACAAGCATTGTTACAGAGGCTGTATGGGACAGCCGTTATAAATACGTCGATGAACTCAAAAGAATGGGTGCAGATGTTTCCGTAAACGGAAAAATCGCCGTGATAGAGGGGGTTGACACCCTCAAGGGAGCACCTGTGAGAGCTACAGACCTGCGTGCAGGGGCGGCTATGATAGTGGCAGGCTTGTCTGCTCAGGGTACGACCTATATTGAAGATACCGACCATATCGAAAGAGGATATGAAGACGTAGTTGAAAAATTCTCATCACTTGGTGCGGATATAAGAGTCATATATACAGATGACCCTGTTTCCAAGAGAGCATGACAGTTAACGGGAAACTTCTTTTCGGAGTTTCCCATTTTTTTCTTACGGAGGTAAAATATGACAAGATTATGCCCGCTTTTCAGCGGAAGTGACGGCAACTGCTATTATATAGGCTCTGCGGATAAGGGAATCCTTATCGACTGCGGACGGACTGCCAAACAAATTACAGAAGCACTCTCCCGCCGTGACATTGAAATGAAAAATATAGGTGCGGTATTTATCACCCACGAGCATACAGACCATGTGAAAGCTCTGAAAACCCTTGCTTCAAGACATCATACAAAAGTCTATGCCACAGCCGGCACTATACTGGCACTTGAAGAAAAAAATCTCATCAACTCCAATATTGACATCTCCCCTATCTCCTTTGACGGAATCGAAGTGAATGGAATCTATATCAAACCCTTTCATATTTCCCATGACTGCCGTGAAGGTGCAGGCTATGTTGTCGAAACGTCTGACGGGCGTAAAACCGCCTTTGCAACGGATACAGGCATCGTCACCGATGAGATAAAAAACTCCCTTAAAGGCTGTGATACCGTTGTCATCGAATCCAACTATGATGAAAATATGCTGATAAACGGCGATTATCCCTATGACCTTAAAAGAAGAATCCTGTCAAGCAGGGGACATCTCTCCAATGATACCTGTGCCGACACCGTCACCGAACTCATTCAGACAGGCACTACAAGAATTGTTCTTGCACACATCAGCCGTAACAATAATACGCTCCCTCTTGCAGAAGAAGCTACTATCTCCAAATTGCAAACCCACAACATGAAACGCAATTCCGACTATATTTTACATATCGCCAAACCTGAAAAAAATAATCCTAAAATCATCTATTAAAGGAATGACAACTATGCTGAATGTAATGATAATATGCGTGGGAAAACTCAAGGAAAAATTCTGGACAGATGCCTGCAATGAATATGCCAAACGCCTGAAAGGCTTTTGCAGTTTTTCCATTACTGAAGTTGACGAGGAAAAACTTCCTGATACCCCCTCCCCTGCACAAATTCAAAATACCCTTGAAAAAGAGGGACAAAGAATTATAGCAAAAATCCCTAAAAATGCAAAAGTTATCTCCATGTGCATAGAGGGAAAACAGAAATCCTCCGAAAAATTTTCTCAGGAAATCTCTGACATGGCTCTCAACGGTACAAGCACGGTTGCATTGATTATCGGCGGTTCATGGGGACTCTCTGACGGTGTGAAAAATCTCTCTTCCATGCGTCTTTCCATGTCGGAAATGACATTCCCCCATCAGCTTGCAAGAGTTATGCTTTGTGAACAAATCTATCGTGCTTTCCAGATAGCCTCCAACGGCAAATACCATAAATAATTAGCAATCAGAAATTAGCAATTAGCAATTAACAGTTTTTTGTCAAAATTAACATTAAAATGTACTTTGGATTGTCTAAAATGATGATTTTTTGAAAATTTCATATTTTACTTTAAAAAAATTGTGCATTATGTTATAATACTTATACTGATATTTTTGACAGGAGGACTTTAATATGTATTATCTTGGTATTGATTTGGGTGGTACTAATATAGTTGCAGGCGTTGTTGATGAAAGCGGTAAAATTCTCGTAAAAGCAAGCTGCAAAACAAATGTTCCCCGCCCCGAAAATGAACTTTGTGACGATATGGCTGCCGTTGCCCTTAAGGCTCTTGAAATTGCCAATCTGACAAAAGATGACATAAGCTTTGTCGGCATAGGTGCTCCGGGTGCCGTCAACGGTGAAACGGGTATCATCGAATTTGCAAACAACTTCGGCTATCACAACTGGCATATCGTTGATATGATGAAAGAAAGACTCGGCGTTGATGTTTACGTTGAAAACGATGCCAATGCCGCTGCTTACGGTGAATTCCAGGTAGGTGCGGCTAAAGATGCCAATGACGCTGTTGTTATCACTCTCGGCACAGGCGTTGGCGGCGGTATCATCATTGACGGCATGATCTACAGCGGTTCCAACTTTGCGGGTGCGGAACTCGGTCACACCGTTATCCAGTACGGCGGCAGACAGTGCTC
>DBXL01000021.1:0-2192 GCA_002309275.1 Ruminococcaceae bacterium UBA1213
ACGGAAGCTTTGAAAATACCGTGTGAAATACCGACACCAAATATATTTTTACCGTTGGGTTCTTTGAGCTGTATATAGGAAATTGCCTTTGAATCGGAGCCGTGTGAAATAGCGTGTTCACTGTATGAAACAAATTCAAATCCGTCTATGCCGATAGTTTTGATTGCCTTGAAAAATGCGTCAATAGGTCCGTTGCCCTCGCCGTATATCTCAACGTCTTTATCTTCTTTCACAAGATGTACAGTGCCTTCAAAGGTTGCACTGTCATCGCCTGAATTTTTAACAGTGTGCTTTACAAGCCATATTTTCTGCTCTATGTCGATATAGTTCTTATTGAATACTCCCATGAGTTCTTCAGGTGAAAGCTCTCTGCCGAGTTTATCGCACTCTGCTTTGACCAATGCACCAAATTCAGGGTGCATTGCTTTCGGCAGTTCATAACCAAAGTTATTCTGCATAACAAATGCGGCTCCGCCCTTGCCTGACTGTGAATTGATTCTGATAATAGGCTCGTACTGTCTGCCGACATCTGCCGGATCTATCGGCAAATACGGTATCTCCCATTTATCGCTGTTTGTTTCCTTGACGTATGCAAAGCCCTTATTGATAGCGTCTTGATGTGAACCTGAAAATGCAGTAAATACCAGGTCGCCAACGTATGGCTGACGCTCGCCTATCTTCATTTTTGTACATCTCTCATATATCTCACGGTATTTCGGCAAATTACTGAAATCAAGCTGTGGATCAACTCCCTGTGTGAACATATTCAAGCCTACTGTTACTATATCCAGATTACCTGTTCTTTCACCGTTGCCGAACAAAGTTCCCTCTATTCTGTCAGCACCTGCCAGCAAACCCAATTCTGCACAAGCTACGCCTGTTCCCCTGTCATTATGCGGGTGCAGACTTATTATTGCACAATCCCTGTTTTTCATGTGGGTAATAAAATATTCTATCTGGTCAGCGTATGTGTTCGGTGTACACATCTCAACCGTATTAGGCAAATTCAATATGATCGGATTTTCAGGCGTGGGCTTTATCACATCCATGACAGCCTCACATATCTTCACAGAATTATCCACCTCAGTGCCCGAAAAGCTCTCAGGCGAATACTCCAAACGGAAATTAGTATCCCCCTCATAACCGTCAATGAGTTCTTTAATAAGTTTTGCACCCTCTACGGCTATATCTATAATGCCGTCCATGTCTTTCTTGAAAACGACTTTTCTCTGCAAAGTAGAAGTGGAATTGTAGAAATGCACAATAACATTTTTGGCACCCTTTACAGCTTCAAATGTCTTTCTAATCAAATGTTCCCTTGCCTGCACGAGTACCTGTATTGTCACATCGTCGGGAATGTGATTTCCCTCTATGAGTTCACGGCATATTTCATACTCTGTATCAGACGCTGACGGAAAGCCTATTTCAATCTCTTTAAATCCCATATCGCACAAAGCATGGAAAAATTCCAATTTCTGCTCCAGATTCATCGGGTCAACAAGTGCCTGATTGCCGTCCCTCAAATCGACTGAACACCATACAGGTGCTTTTGTAATGGTATTGTCACACCATTTTCTGTTTTTAATTTTGATTTGCTCAAAAGGCACATATTTTTTATAACCTTTTTCCATTGTAAAAACCTCCAAAAAAATAATTTTCCATCAAAAAATCCGCCCCAAGCCAAAAGACAAGGGACGGACATAAAATGCCGTGGTACCACCCAAATTCAGATATACAAAAGTATATCCCTCATTAAACCTCAAACAAGGCTCTGACCTTTAACGCTGTCAATGCGGACTGTCCTGTATGTCAATACCATATCGGACAGACGACTCGGGAGTGAGCTATACATACAGACATTAACGCTGTCTTACACCAACCGACAGCTCTCTTTGCATAATGGCTCTGTATCTTATTTCCGTCACAGTCTTTGAACATATTCATATACACTATTATACACAAAAACACATCGTTTTGTCAAGCCTTTTTTTAACTCAAAATATCATTTGATAATTGACAGCAGTGAGAAAACATAATATAATGATTTTGCAATCAAAAAAATACTAAAAAATAAGGAGTCCATTTGTAATGAAAAAGAGTATAAAAATTTTACTGACAGCCGTTATTGCTGTTTCAATGTGTGCAGCTATGGCAGCCTGCGGCGAAGCAGATGACAAAGGCAAAACAGCCCC
>DBXL01000021.1:2261-8443 GCA_002309275.1 Ruminococcaceae bacterium UBA1213
CGAAGAAGAATCCGATGAAAACGAAGAATTTGCAGGCACTACCAAAGAAAAAGCCTCAGCCCTTGCACTTTCCGAAGCAGGCAAAAGTTTCAGAGTCATATATATAGCTCAGAAAAATATTGACGATGAAGATATGTGGAAAATTGTTCTTGCCGACGAGAGCAATTCAATGATTGTTGCGTATGTAAAAAATGAGGAATGTTCCTTTGATACAATAGAAGAAAGAGTTTTTGCAGGCTGTACAGAATCAGGTGCAGTTTTAATGGCGTTGTCCAATGCAGGCGATGGTGTATGGACAGCCGAAACAACCACCATGATAACCAATCCCAACAAAAAAGAACTTTGGCAGGTAACTCTCAAGTCAGACAGCGGACTGTTTAAAATCTTATATATAAGCGGTTCTGACTGTTTTAAATCTCTTGATTCAGCGGAAAATGCGGAATAATGAAATGATAAAAAGGGCTGTGCCAATCGGTACAGCCCTTTTTGTATTATTCATAGAGTTTCATAAGCGTTGCGGAGTACGGAGGCATATTGCCTGAAAGATAACCGCCAGAAAGATTAAAGAAAGATTTGCCGTCGGGTGTCCAGCCACCGCAACTGCCCCAGTCACTGCAAAGCAGTGTATCAAATTTCTTTGCCTTTTCAAGTTTGAGAGAGTAATTCTGTGCTACGTTATTCAAATTGAATACTGCAAGGAGAGTTGATTTCTTTGACCTTCTTATTATCGCATAGATGAGTTTATCTTCCTGATGACAGTCTGCCCATTCAAAGCCCTCATCTTTGTAGTCATCTTCACTCATTGCCGTGTCATTGAGATATATATGATTCAGCCTTTTTATGTATTCATGGAACATACGCTGTTTATCTCTGCCGAGCAAATACCAGTCCTGCTGTTTTTTCTCGTCCCATTCACGCTCCTGTGCCAACTCATTTCCCATGAAATTCAACTGCTTGCCGGGGTGCATGAGCATATACATATAAAGTGCCTTCGCCTGACACAGCTTTTCATCATAATTGCCGTATATTTTATTTAAAATAGTACCCTTGCCGTGTACCACTTCATCATGTGAAAACGGCAAAAGATAATTTTCATCTTTGAAATACAGCATGGAGAATGTCAGCTTGTGATAAGCTTTCTTTCTGTCAGCGGGTGAAAGGGCAAAATAATCAAGTGTATCATGCATCCAGCCCAAGTCCCATTTATAGTCGAATCCAAGACCGCCTTTTTGGGTATCTCCTGTAATGCCTTTAAAACTTGTACTGTCCTCTGCAATCGTCATACAGCCGTGATTGAGTTTTTTCAAGCCGTCATTCATAGTCTTTACAAAGTCAACTGCCTGACTGTTCACGCCACGCCTTTCATCCCCCTGCCAATAAATGATTCTGCTGATAGCGTCCATTCGGATTCCGTCAAAGTGATACTCTTTCAGCCAGTAATTTGCATTTGACTGTAAAAAAGTTCTGACTTCTCCTCGTGAATGCATGAAATTACAGCTTCCCCACTCACTCACGCCTACATCATTGCTCGGATATTCATATAAATTACTGCCGTCATATTTTGCAAGTCCGTAGCTGTCTATGGCAAAATGAACCGGTACAAAGTCTATTATTGCACCGATATTATTATTATGAAGCATATCAATGAGTTTCATGAGCTGTGTGGGATTTCCGTAACGGCTTGTCGGTGCAAAATAGCCTGTTGTCTGATAGCCCCAGCTTTCATCACACGGGTGTTCTCCCAAAGGCATGAACTCTACATAATTATATCCGCACTCTTTCAAATACGGTATCAGAACATTTCCCAATTCTTCATAATTATACCATGCGTCAGGCTGTTCACCCGGCTTTTTGAAAGAGCCTGCATGAATTTCATATATATTCAAAGGCTTGTTCTTCATGTCACAACGCCTTCTCATCCAGTCATCATCTGTAAATCTGTAACTTTTCAAATCCCATACAATCGACTTGTGGTCAGGTCTTCTCTCCATGTAATAGCCGTAGGGATCGCAGTGATCAACATACTTTCCACGGGAATGTATCCTGTATTCATATTTTGAACCGCAGTGTACATCTGAAAGAACTGCTTCAAAAAACTGTCCATTGTGTGCTCTCTGCATTTCAACAGTTCTGCCGTCAATTAAAAGTTCCACTTTCTGTGCCTGAGGTGCAAATGTGCGAAAAGAGGTCTTGCCGTTCTCATAGCGACATCCAAGCCATTCATAAGCGTCAAAAATTTTTCCTGTATAGAATCCCATAAAATCCATAAAAAATTCCTCCCTGATAATTGACTGTTGTCTAATAATCTGTTATGATGTAAGTATAGCAGATTACTTTGTGAAAATCAATTTACAAATTTATACATCTGTCAAATAACTGACACTATTCTAAAATCGACAAGGAGTACAAAAATATGGATATGCGTGAAAAACGGACAAAAAGAAATATAGCCAATGCCTTTATACAGTTACGTTCAAAAAAACCCATCTCCAAAATAACCATCAAAGAACTTTGTGAGCTGGCGGAGATAAGCAAAGCAACTTTTTATCTGCATTACAGGGATATTTATGACCTTTCCGACAAGCTTCAGCACCAGATTGTCAGAGATGTTTTCCGCTTTATCGAAAATCCGAAAGATATGGTCTATAATCTCCCGAAAGCCAATGAACAAATTATAGAAGGCTATCATGCCAATAAAAATATCGTGTATATACTTTTTTCAGGTGAATTTGCAAAGCTTCCCGAATACGTTGAAGCGGAAATAAAAAAACTCATATTTGAGCAGTTTCCACAGCTTGAACATGATGCAGAGGCTAATATAAGAATCACCTATCAAATCATGGGAAGTCTTTATGCCTTTTATAAATATGAAAATCAGTTTGGTCAGGAAACTGTCCTTAAAACCGTCAATCACATTGCAGATATGCTGAAAATCTAAAAAAAAAACACAAACGGATTTTTCACTGAAATATTTGCACAAAAATTCCTGTTGAAATTTGTATTTTTACTTCTCAAAATTCCTTGCAATTTTTGACAAAATGTTATAGAATATCTCTTACATCTCACTTGAATTTTGACAACTGAAAATGGAGGGATTGCTTTATGTATAACTGTTTTCCCGTAATCGACCTTCGTGCAACAGGCAAAAATATTATTGCCTTGCGTGAGGCTCGTGGGCTGACTGTCAAAGATATTCAGAATTTCTTTGGCTTTGAAGAACCGCAGGCTGTCTATAAATGGCAGCAGGGCAAAAGCTTACCCACTGTTGACAATCTTCTTGCATTGAGCTTTCTGCTCGGTGTGACGATTGAAAAAATTCTCGTCTATACAATTCCAAATAACAAAGAACAGCAGGCAAAAACCTGCTGTTCTGTTTTTTATCCATTTTTCACATTGCACATTGCACATTGCTAATTGTTTTCGTCTGTCTGCGGTACGTCAGGAGTCCAAAAATATATCCGCCAATTTTTGTGCCTGTCAAAGCTTGAAACCGAAATTTCTCCCCTTGCAAAACACACGGTCATTAACCCAAAAAAATGAAATTACCGCCCCGAAAGGCAAAATACTTTTTATGGAGATGTATTGACGAAATATCGAACAGACGTATTGACGCAAAGGCGAATCGGCGAATTTGAGAATTACGGATTTGTGATACGATTTGCGATTCTCCAAAAATCCAAAATGTTCCAAAAAAAACAACAATTTTCTGTTACAAAAATCGCTGTGCAGCCTCATAGTTCATCTGCACCTGAACCGACTTCAATATTCTCTTATCCTGCCGCACCGCACACAGACGAAATCAATGTGCAATTTTCAATGTGCAATGTGCAATTAAAGTGACGGACAACAATAACTGCACATTGTACATTGCACATTGCTAATTGTTAGCAAGGTATTTTTCAAAGACGTTTGCGAAACTGTCGTTTACGTCAAAGGGGGCTTCATAGCTGACTTCATAGTTTATCAGGCACTTGTCAAGCTCGACTGATACGCTGTCAGACTTTTTATCAAGGTCTGCAAGCATCTTCTTGACTTTATTCCTGTCAAAGTTGATGGTGACTACTTTTTTTACAGGACATTTATAGGAAATCTGATTGCCCTCGGCATTGAAACGGTAGCCGACACCGCCGTTATATATGATATTTTCATAACTTCTGGTATCTGCCATTCTTCTCAGCAGGCTCGCCATTTCCTGACGGTAACTGTTCAGCGAAACTTCACTGTCCATGTCTATCGGCAGGGACTTTTTTGTTTCCATGATAGCCTTTGACAGCCTTTCCTTTTCATCAAGCAGATATATCAGGAATTCTGTAACGGCTGTTATTTTCTCGGCATACTCCGGCTCAGGTATGTCATCAAAAGTTACTTCGTCTTCTGCGTCTGCAACAACTTTACTTCTCATATATGTATTTTTTGTCTGCGTAATGTTGCGTCTGTCATCGAGTATGTTTTTCGCATCACTCATGAGGTTTTGCAGTTTGTTCTGAAAGCGGAATGCTTCTTTCAAATTCATTTTTCATCTCTCCAATCTTTCTCTGTGATGTGCTTATTATAGCACTTTACTTATGATGTGTCATTAAACTGTCAGTTTAAATTCATAATTCGCCTGCACCACTCAATTATGCATTGTTAATGACACTCTATGAAACAATCTTCACCGTCACATGATGAATTTTCAATGCCGTAATCCGCCAACGCCGCTTTTATCATTATAGCACATTCCAGACGCTTTTTCTCCAGCTCACAGCCTACTTTATGCGATTTCAAAATATCGCCTTCATACTGGAAGTTATTTGCATTACAGCCACCGCTGCAATAGAATTTTGCCCAGCAGTTTTTGCAGTTCTCCTTTGAATACACATTCGCCTTTGCAAATCTCAATTTCATATCATTGTCAAATGTGCCGTCATTGAGATTTCCCATTTTATATTCCTCATGCCCCACAAACTGATGACACGGGTATATATCTCCCTGCGGTGTAACCGCAACATATTCATTTCCGCAGCCACAGCCCCTTAATCTCTTAATTGCACATGGTCCCTGATTCAAGTCTATCATAAAGTGGAAGAAGTTGAAGAAATCACCTTTTTTCCTTGTTTCAATAACAAGATTGGCAAGTTTTTCGTATTCTTTGAAAACTCTCGGCAAATCTTCATATTTTATCGAATAGTCAAGCTGCGGATCGGACACAACAGGCTCTATGGAAATCTGGTCAAATCCAAGACTTTTCATGTGCATAACGTCTGCTGTGAAATCTTCACTGAAAGTCGTGAAAGTGCCACGCACATAATAATCTTTATCGCCTCTTTTGGCAACAAGCTTCTGATATTTCGGCACGATTATATCATAACAGCCTTTTCCATTCGGAGTTACTCTCAGTTTATCATTAATTTCTTTTCTGCCGTCAAGCGACAAAACTACATTTGACATTTCTTTATTAATATAATCGATTTTTTCATCATCAAGCAAAAGTCCGTTTGTCGTGATAGTGAAACGGAAATTTTTATTATGCTCTTTTTCAATGCTCCTTGCATATTCAACTGTCTGCTTTACAACGTCAAAATTCATCAGCGGTTCTCCGCCAAAGAAATCCACTTCCAGATTATGCCTTGTGCCTGAATTGGCTATGATAAAATCAATGGCTTTTTTAGCGGTTTCAAATGACATCAAACACCTTCCCTGTCCAAAATCTCCCTTTGCCGCAAAGCAATATTCACATCTTAAATTACAGTCATGTGAAATATTGATACACATTGACTTTATCGGCGCTTTTGTCATCAGGTCCGCAAACTGCTCATAATCATCACTTGAAAAAAGCTGTCCCATTTCATAAAGCTCATAAAGAGCCGAATAAGTTTCTTCAAGTTCCTCTCTTTCATACTTTTCCGAAAGTTCGGCATACATTCTTTCGGGTGCATTCTCCCCCATGCCCTCTCCGCAAAAATCAAGCACATCATATGCTATATCATCAAGAACATGAACAGCACCGCTGTGCACGTCAAGGCATATATTATATCCGTTTAATTTATATTTATGTATCATTTTGAAATATCCCCCTGAAATATCATAAAAGGCGGACTGATGTATCCGCCTTTTACACTAAGACTTTGTATTGTCGCCGTTTGAAATTACTTCTCGCACTTCTGATTTGCAACTGTGCAGGAAGTCTTGCAGGCTGACTG
>DBXL01000001.1:0-8450 GCA_002309275.1 Ruminococcaceae bacterium UBA1213
TCTCCACACTTTTATTAGAGTGGAGTTATTGCAAATCCAACTTCATTCTCAAAATCCACTTTTTTAATTTCAATATCAATTCGTGTTTCGGTGAAAAATCGGGGCTCACGACCGCTCCACTCTCCACTCTTCACTCTCCACACTTTAAAAGGCGGGACAAGGCATATACCGCCCTGCCCCGTCAAAAAATCAAATTATTCTTTTTCGTTCAGGCAAGCAATACCCGGAAGGATTTTACCCTCGAGGAATTCAAGTGATGCACCGCCGCCTGTTGAAATATGTGTCATTCTGTCTGCATAGCCGAGCTTCTCAACTGCTGCTGCGGAGTCGCCGCCGCCTATGATGGAAATAGAACCGCTCTCTGCAACTGCCTTTGCTACTGCGATTGTACCTGCTGCAAAGTTCTCCCACTCTGAAACGCCCATAGGTCCATTCCATACAACTGTGCCTGCTCCGTCAAGTGCACTTGCAAACTTCTCTCTTGTCTTAGGTCCTATGTCAAGTCCCATCCAGCCGTCAGGAATCTTATCAGAATCAACTACTTTGTATTCTGCGTCAGGCTTGTATTCCGTTGCTACTACGGTATCTTCGGGAATAAGGAATTTTACGCCCTTTTCCTTTGCACTTGCCATGATATTCTTTGCAAGCTCTACTTTATCCGACTCACAAATTGATGTGCCTATGGAATAACCAAGTGCATTCATGAATGTGTAAGCCATGCCGCCGCCTATGATAAGAGTATCTACTTTATCAAGAAGATTGGTGATAACGCCTATCTTGTCGGATACCTTTGCACCGCCCAGAATCGCAACAAAAGGTCTCTTCGGATCTGCCAATGCTCCGCCCATTACGGAAATTTCTTTCTGAATGAGATAACCGCATACTGCCGGGAGATAATCTGCAACACCTGCTGTGGAAGCGTGTGCTCTGTGAGCTGTACCGAATGCATCGTTTACATATATTTCTGCAAGGTCAGCCAGCTTCTTTGAGAATTCGGGATCATTCTTTTCTTCTTCTTTATGGAAACGAACATTCTCAATAAGCTCTACTTCACCGTCTTTAAGGCTTTCGGCAATGCTCTTTGCACTTTCGCCTACAACGTCTTTTGCCATCTTCACTTCAAAGCCCAGAGCCTTTGAAAGATATGCAGCTACGGGTGCAAGTGAATACTTCATATTGAATTCGCCCTTCGGTCTGCCGAGATGTGAGCAAAGAATTACTTTTGCATTGTGGTCAACGAGATACTTGATTGTTTTCATAGCCTCGTCAATACGCTTCGGATCGGATATATTTCCCTCTCCGTCAAACGGTACGTTAAAATCACAGCGTACAAGAACTTTTTTGCCAGCTACGTCGATATCCTCGACTGTCTTTTTGTTAAGATAGTTCATCTCTATAACATCCTTTCAGATTATTATTGAAAGTGCAGAGCGTTTTTTTACACGCCACACTTCTTATCATCTACTATTTTATAACATTTCATGCATTTTTTCAATAGGAAAAAATAAATTTTGGAATATATTTATATATTTTTTTCATCACCTGGCAAATTCAGGGTATTTTTCAAGCGTTTCTTTCATCGTACCGTCAAATATTACTTTGCCTTTCTGAAGATAGATACATCTGTCACAGAAATCCTGTATATCTTTACTGTGACTTACATATATCACTGTTATGTCCTTGCTTATCATCTCGGATATTTTATCCTTGCATTTCTGCTTGAATGCAGAATCACCTACACTCAATGCCTCATCTATCACAAGTATATCGGGATTGGTATTGATATTAATCGCAAAGCCCAGTCTTACACGCATACCTGATGAATAAGTCCTCACAGGCTGGTCTATGTATTCGCCCAGGTCTGCAAATTCGATTGCCTTTTCTTCAATTTCCTTTATTTCGTCGCCTTTGAGTCCAAGCACATAGCATTTGAATTGTATATTCTCCCTGCCCGTCATGTCGGGAACAAAGCCTGCTGTCAGCTCCAGAAGTGCCGAAACTCTGCCTTTTACATACACTTTCCCCTTTGTGGGAAATGCCACTCCCGTCACCATTTTCAATACAGTCGATTTGCCTGCACCGTTCCTGCCTATTATTGCTACGGATTCTCCCTTTCTTATCGAAAAGCTTACATCTTCCAATGCCTTGTGCCTTTTAAACTTCTTTGAATTATAGAACAAGGCTACAAACTGTTCACGGCTGTTTTTATACAGTGTATATACTTTACTCACTTTATCAAATACAATTATCGGCTCTCTCTCTTCCAAAAAACTCACCCCTTTTCACTGATTACATTTTACATTCTTTTCTTATATTTGTCAATCACCCGCCATGAAACCGCTCAAAATCATTATCCCCCCTACCGCCAATACAGGATATAATTCTTCTGCGTCACAATCCATTTTGAATTCACACGGCTCTATTATTTTGCCGTCAAGAGTTTGGATACTCCTTTGCAGACTCATCACCTTTTTAGGATATACGCTTGACATACTTAATGTCGCTCTGCCGTTCATGGAGCACGTCAACACGTTTTGACACCCCTGCTTTTTTAAAATTTCCAGTCCCCTTGTATTCTCCCCTTCCACTATCACCGCAAATTCATTCTTTATCTCTATATCTTCCACATCTTCCCCCAATATCACAATACTTTTGCAGTTGATTTTTTTTATATCCGTCACAATAAGAAATTTCGGATTTTCATTTGTTTCATATACTCTTCCCCTGTCCGAAACGATAGCCCCTCCATTCATTTCACATAATTTTATAATCGTTTCCGTTAATTCCCTCTCCCCCACATCTCCGCATATTACGATATTCTGCATAAATTCCGCCCCCTCATTTTCCTTAAATTATCGTCATTTTTGATGAATTTATTCAAATCTATTGACAAATATTTTGAAACGTGCTACCATATCACCATATTTTAGAAAGAGGGTGAATTTTATGCCGAAATATATAAACATACTTCCACAATCCAATACTTCTTGCAAGCTGAAACATAAAATTTGCCTGTACGGAAAGCGTTGATAGGTTAGACTTTATTCCCCTGCCGTGTAATCGGAATAAAGGTCTTTGTCAATATACCGTTTACAATGCAGTTTTCACGTTCCTGTCTTGTTCAGGAACGTTTTTTTATTGCATTTTTACAGGCTGACTATTCAAAGAAAGGATTTTGCTTTATGATTATTTTAAACGGAAAATACAACTCTGCAAAGGTTTTTACAGACGTTATCGACCAGAATGCTATTACGCAAATTATAGAACTCCTCAATCAGCCCATGTCGGAAAATCAAAAAATCCGCATTATGCCCGACGTTCATGCAGGGGCAGGCTGTACTATCGGCACTACCATGACCATTACAGATAAAGTCGTACCCAACTTAGTCGGCGTAGATATCGGCTGTGGTATGGAAACTATCAAAATTAAAGAATCTTATCTCGAACTTCAGAAACTTGACAAACTCATTTATCAAAGAATCCCTTCAGGCTTTGCCATTCGCTCAAAGCCCCATAAATATGCCGAACAAGTCGATTTGATTGAACTCCGCTGTTTCGACCACATCAATTATGACAAGGCACTTTTAAGCATCGGCACTCTCGGCGGAGGCAATCACTTCATTGAAGCAGATGTAGATGACAACGGCAATTTCTATATTGTCATTCATTCAGGCTCACGTCATCTCGGTTTGCAGGTGGCTAAATACTATCAGCTTGAGGCTTATAAAATCCTCAATCAGTCCTCCCAAAAGGAAATTGATGAACTCATTTCCACCCTCAAAGCGCAGGGAAAGGAAAAGCAGATTCAAAAAGAACTGACGAAACTCACTCATACAAAACATACAGACATTCCCAAACATTTGGCTTATGCAGAAAATCAGCTTTTTGAAGATTATATCCATGACATGAAAATTGTCCAGAAATTTGCCATGCTCAACAGAAAAGCCATGATGGACGAAATTATCTCAGGCATGAAACTCCATATTCAAGAACAATTCACCACCATTCACAACTATATCGACACCGATAACATGATTCTCCGCAAAGGCTCTGTTTCCGCTCAGAAAGGCGAAAAGCTGCTTATTCCTATCAATATGCGTGACGGTTCTCTTATCTGTATCGGAAAAGGCAATCCCGACTGGAATTTCTCTGCTCCGCATGGTGCAGGCAGATTGATGTCACGTTCAGACGCTAAACAGAATTTCACCGTGTCCGAATTCAAAAAGCAGATGAACGGCATTTATACCACTTCTGTAAGCCGTGCCACTCTTGATGAATGTCCTATGGCTTACAAGTCCATGAATGATATTGTTGACAACATTTCCGACACTGCCGAAATTACACAAATTATCAAACCAGTTTACAATTTCAAAGCAGATGGTGATTGATTTTTCTGTGCATTTATGCTATGATATTCTCATATTTCAAAAAAATCGGAGGAATACAAATGACAACTATTCAGGAAATGGGAAAAAAAGCGAAAATTGCGTCAAGAACTCTGCTTACAGCAGGTGAAAAGAAAAATGACGCTCTTAAAGCCATCGCAAAGGCTCTCAGAGAAAATGCGGATAAAATCATATCTGCCAACAAAATTGACCTTGACAACGGTGTTGCAAACGGTCTTTCGGCTGCACTCCTCGACAGGCTCAAACTTGATGAAAAAAGAATCAACGGCATTGCTGACGGTGTACTTGATGTTGCCGCCCTGCCCGATCCTATCGGCACTGTTATTTCAGGCAGTACACGCCCCAATGGTATGGAAATTACAAAAGTCCGTGTACCTCTCGGTGTCATCGGCATTATCTTTGAAGCCAGACCGAATGTAACGGCTGATGCCGCTGTCCTCTGCTTAAAAAGCGGTAATGCTGTCATACTTCGTGGCGGTAAAGAGGCTATCAACTCCAATAAGTGCATTACTTACATCATGCAGGACGCTATTGAAAGTGCAGGTCTTGACAGAAATTCTGTTCAGCTCATTGAAGATACTTCAAGACAATCTTCTATTGAACTCATGGAATTAACGGATTATCTTGATGTACTCATTCCACGTGGTGGAAAAGGTCTGATTCAGGCTGTTGTCAAAAATGCCAAAGTCCCCGTTATTGAAACAGGTGCAGGCAACTGTCATGTCTATGTAGATGAAAGTGCAGATATAAACATGGCGGCGGATATTATCTATAATGCCAAGACTTCCAGACCGTCTGTATGCAATGCGATTGAAACCATTCTTGTGCATGAAAACATTGCAGAAAAAGCCCTGCCTGTGATAAAGGCAAGGCTTGATGAAAAAAACGTTGAATTGCGTGGCTGTGAAAAAACAAGAGCCATTCTCGGTGAAAGCGTTGTACCTGCAACAGAGCTTGACTGGGATACAGAATATGGTGATTATATATTAGCTGTGAAAGTTGTTTCATCTCTTTCAGAAGCCACAGACCATATTGCAAAATACTCCACAGGTCACAGTGAATGTATTGTTACAAAAGACTATAAAAACGCTAAAATATTCACTTCCACAGTGGACTCTGCTGCTGTTTACGTCAATGTTTCCACACGCTTCACAGACGGCGGAATGTTCGGACTCGGTGCGGAAATCGGCATTTCCACTCAAAAACTCCATGCAAGAGGTCCTATGGGACTCAATGAACTCACCTCCATGAAGTTCATCATCGAGGGCGACGGACAAGTCAGAAATTAGCAATTAGCAATGTGCAATTAGCAATGTGCAATATGCAATGTGCAATGTGCAATGTGCAATGTGCAATGATTGCTATATCAGCAGATAGAGTAAGGCAAATATTAAACTGTTATCTGTTTTTTCGTCCATTAACAAGAGGATAAGCGAAAGAATGAGAGTTCTTTCCTTGTCTTTCATAAGCGTTTCAAAAATACCGCCTGTTTCCTCCTTAGGCTTTTCGGGCGGTATTTTTGGTATATTTTCCGTAAGATTTTCTTTTTGCGGTATAGGCGGAGGAGGATGTTCAGGCTGATGGTTTATGTGTGCCTTTGCACGGCTCTGCATTTCCTCGGCACGCTTCACCGCCTCCTCCTGCATTCTCCTCATTTCACTTTCTGTCATATCATCACCAACCTTTTATCAGTTTGGAGAGTTGAGAGTGGAGAGTGAAACAGCTGTAAGCTCAATTTTTTCATACCAAAAATTGGAGTGGACACTAAAAATAACTCCACTCTTCACTCTCCACACTCCACTCTCAAAACAGGTTTATGCCTGAATTTTTCAGCAGCGGCAGCATTTTTATGAATCCCATCATTCTTATCGCTCCGTCAATCCTTTCTGCTCGCTCTCCTTTTAAAAACGGCTTTAATGCCCTTAAAAGTTTTGTACTGTCATCTTCCCCGCCTGCCGACTGTATCAAAGGTGCTATTTTCATCATCGTTCCAAGCATATTCGAGTCTATTGCACTTCCAAGAGGGGATATATTATTCTGTGGTTCGGGCTTAGGCTGTTCCTGTGACTGTCCGAGAAGTCCCGCAAGCCCTTTTATTTGTTCCATCATTTGCGGGTCGCCCAGAAGCTCATTTATTTTTCGGGACAAGTCCTCCATTTTATTTCCCTCCCATAAGCTTTTTGATTATCGCCTGTGCCTGCGGACTTTTTAATATTTCTTCTGTCTTGTTTTTGTCGGAAAGTATATTCTGCACTTGTTTCTGCTGTTCGGGCGAAAGACTTTTAAAAAGCTTTTCCGTACTCTCTTTATCATGTTTCTCCATCTTTCTCACCTCACTTTTTCCCGTCTTTTATATATATGCATTGTTCGGACTGAATTATTAATTTTTAAGGAGGTTTTTTTTAAATGAAAATCATTGTTTTTTCGGACTCCCACAGCGACCATTTCGATATGGAAAAGGCTTTGAGAAAACACCATGATGCAAAAGCTGTCATATTCTGCGGTGACGGCAACAATGATATAACCGATGTACACAAACATCACCCTGATAAGACTTTTTACTGCGTCAAAGGAAACTGTGACTGGTGCTGTCAATTTCCTACTGTTATTTCGGTCACTATTGCAGGAAAAAAGTTTGTTATCACTCACGGTCATGTGCAGAGAGTCAAAGAAAGCCTTATGCAGCTTGTTTACCTCGGACAGCATGAAAATGCCGATATAGTCACTTTCGGTCATACACATGAACAACTCACTGTACTTGAAAGCAATATGATACTTGTAAATCCCGGCTCCGTCGGATATGCAGGTCAGTACAGCACGATTGAAATTGATGAAAATACAGGCTCTGTCACTGTCAGGGAATTTCCGCCTAACAAACATGGAACTTTTGTCGTAAAATAGAAAAAAACCGACTGCCAAACAGTCGGTTTTTTTTTACTTTCACGCAAGGTAGTATTTTACATATCTCTTGATATTGCCTATTTCTTCTGTTTCATTTACCGGAGTTCTTGATTCCTTGTTCTCCACTTTATAATACTGATAAAACTTTCTGTAATCCTTGTATGTCTGATAATATACAGTCACCCTGTTCCACCAGTACGAATAACGGCTTTTTATCTCCATGACAAATTTTCCACTGCTTTGTTTTCCCTCGTCCTTGCTTTCAAAGACTTCCCAGATAGTCCCTCTGCCAAGATAATTTCCATTCGGACTGTATATGTCCTCATCATACCTTGACGCTATCGGCATACTCTCCGGCGGTACCGATGTGATATTACTGCACCAGTGCCAATACAAATATGTATGGAATTTTGTCGTCACTTCCCTTTTCTGTGCACCGTTATCAAATTTTGATAAAAACTGATGATTATACTTGGCATAATACTTGTCATTCTGATTATAACCCGAATTCACCCCTGAGCCGAAATCCGCATAGTAATTCGCTCCGCTCGATACCTCTTTCCAATAAGAGCCTGCCTGCTTCCAGCCGTTCTCCATCACGGGCAATTCTGAGGAAATTGTCTTTGTCACTGTATAAGCCCACTTCATCTCTGCCACTCTGGCACCTCTCGGCACGTCTTTATCAAGTACCCAATCTGATATAGGCTTTGCTTTCCACATCGCATAAAGTATATGGTCATAACTCTGGGCAACTATGGTATTTTCTGTCACTCTCTGTCCTTTATTCAATCCCGTGTACCAGCCGAGAAAATCACAGTTTTCCCTTGTCGGCACGGGCAATGTTCCATACTTTCCACCATATTCAAGCACCTTTGTATATGATGTGGCAGTTCCTCCGTTTGTTTCAAAGCTCACTGTCACTTCAAGCCCCTTGCTGACATACAACGTGATAACACTTCCATATTTCTGCTTGATTCCGCCTGCCGGCGACTGCTCTATTACATAGCCTTTCCTTACATTCGGACTGCTCATATATACCGTCTGCACTTTGAAGCCCTGACTTTTCAATATATTCTCTGCATCATTCTTTTCACGCCCCGCTATATTGATGACGGGTATATCATACGAAAGAATATTACTGCC
>DBXL01000001.1:8506-12856 GCA_002309275.1 Ruminococcaceae bacterium UBA1213
CTTTCCTCTATCTTTTTCAGCGGATCCCTGCCAAGACTTACATCAATGGTTATTGTACCGCCCTCTTCAAAAAGAGTAAAATAGGCAGGCGTCTGGCTCATCACTATATTCTTTGCCACTTCATCGCTGTACAACTCGTTTACTTTGACTTTAAAGCCCTTTTCTTTCAGTATCCTCTCCGCTTCACTGCGACTTTTATTGACAACCCTATCTACCACAAGCATTTTTAATCTTGATGTTTCTTTTGAAACTTCCTGCACGCTTACCTCTGACACTTTACTTTCAGAAACTTCACTCGATTCTTTTGACGGCTGTTCCGTTGTTTCCGAAACCCCTTCACTCATACTTTCCGTTTCACTGATACTCTCTGTTTTGCTTGGCTGTGAGCTTTCCGCCCTCGATACAGCCGGAATACCGCTGTCAGCATTACCGCCGTTATTAATTATCACCAACAGCAATATCACGATAATGGCAAGCAGTAGAAATATTCCTACTTTCACAATCATATTCAAATCAAACCTCTTCGGCTCAGGTACTATGAAATCATCTTCATCATCTATTTTATTTTGTATTTTCACCTTGTTTTCCGTATCATTATTTTTTTCGCTCATGTCTGTATCCTCCGTAAGTTTCAGCCTGCGTTGTTATCACCATTATATCAAATTACTATCCGTTTTTCAAGACTATATGAAATCCTTTTCACAATACAAAAGTATGATTTCCTTCCCTCATACATCAAAAAAGCAGACAGATAATTCTGTCTGCTTTTCACTCTATGAATTAAGCTCTGCACCACTGCACATTGCTCATTGCTAATTGAATCAGTACATTCCGCCCATGGAAGGATCTGCTGCCGGTACTGCCGGTGCAGGCTCTTTAATGTCAGCTACAAGGGATTCTGTTGTCAATACCATGCTTGCAACGGATGCGGCATTCTGCAATGCAGAACGTGTTACCTTGGTAGGATCAACAATTCCGCTTTCCATCATGTCGGCATATTCCTCTGTGAGTGCATTGAATCCATATCCCACTGTATCTGCTGTCATAATCTTGTCAACAATTACCGAACCTTCCAGACCTGCATTGGCTGCTATCTGACGTACAGGCTCTTCAAGAGCTTTCAATACTATCTTTGCTCCTGTCTTTTCATCACCGTCAAGTGTATCTACAAGGGCTTTTACTGCGTCTGCTGTGTTCAAAAGTGCTGTGCCGCCGCCTGCTACAATGCCTTCTTCAACGGCTGCCTTTGTTGCTGCCAGTGCGTCTTCTATTCTGAGCTTCTTCTCTTTCATTTCAATCTCAGTTGCAGCACCTACTTTAATCACTGCTACACCGCCTGCCAATTTAGCCAATCTCTCCTGAAGTTTCTCTCTGTCAAAATCTGATGTAGATACTTCTATCTGTGCTCTTATCTGTGAAACTCTTGCTTTTATTTCATTCTGGTCGCCTGAGCCGTCAACAATGATAGTATTCTCTTTATCAACTTTTACCTGACGTGCGTGTCCGAGCTGGTCGAGAGTTGTATCCTTGAGTTCCAGACCTACTTCACTGGAAATTACCTGACCGCCTGTCAATACAGCTATATCTCTGAGCATTTCTTTTCTTCTGTCGCCAAAGCCCGGTGCCTTTACGCCTACACATGTAAATGTACCTCTGAGCTTATTCAAAATAAGAGTTGTCAAAGCTTCGCCCTCAATGTCCTCTGCAATGATAACGAGCTTTCTGCCTGACTTGACGATTTCTTCCAAAAGCGGCAATATTTCCTGTATATTGGAAATTTTCTTATCTGTGATAAGAATGAAAGCGTCATCGATAACCGCTTCCATTTTATCTGTATCGGTGCACATATACGGTGTAATATATCCTCTGTCGAACATCATGCCCTCTACAACTTCCGAATATGTTTCGGCAGTCTTTGACTCCTCAACAGTGATAACGCCGTCATTGCCTACTTTATCCATAGCTTCCGCTATCAGATTTCCAATAAACTCATCACCTGCGGAAATTGTCGCAACTCTTGCAATATCCTTTGAGCCTTCAACCTGCTTTGAATTCTTTTTCAGAGTTTCAACAGACACTTCAACAGCCTTTGCAATACCCTTTTTCAGAATCATCGGATTTGCACCTGCTGTTACATTCTTCATGCCGTCACGAATCAAAGCCTGTGCCAACAGTGTAGCTGTTGTTGTACCGTCGCCGGCTACGTCATTCGTCTTTACCGATACTTCTTTCACAAGCTGGGCACCCATGTTTTCAAATGCGTCGTCAAGCTCGATTTCCTTTGCTATCGTCACACCGTCATTTGTAATAAGCGGTGCACCGAATTTCTTATCCAGCACAACATTTCTGCCTTTCGGTCCCAATGTAATCTTAACTGTATTTGCAAGCTGGTCAACACCGTTCAACAGTGCCTTTCTTGCTTCCTCTCCATATATAATCTGCTTTGCCATGATAATTCCCTCCAAAATCTATTACTCAACTACCGCCAATATATCAGACTGACGAACGATGGTATATTCCTCGCCGTCAAGCTTTACTTCTGTACCTGAATACTTGCTTGTGATAACTTTATCACCTACATTTACATACATCGTAACTTCTTTACCGTCAACCATTCCGCCCGGTCCTACTGCCACTACTGTTGCAAACTGCGGTTTTTCCTGTGATGCGGCTGTCAGTACGATACCGCTCTTTGTTGTTTCCTCTGCTTCCTCTGCCTTTACAACTACTCTGTCCAGCAACGGTTTAATAGTCATAATTTATTGCCTCCTTTAAGCAATCTTTTTAATACTTGTATTTGTTTTAGCACTCTCTTTCCCTGAGTGCTAAAAGTATTGTATAACATTTCTCCAAAAAAATCAAGACTTATTTCAAAATTTTTCCTGCAAAATTTATATTCACGCAATAAAAAATTCATTCCGAATGTTTTTGTACACTCGGAATGAAAAAAATTATTTTGTTCTGCCTATATCTGTACGGTAATGCACATTCTCAAAGTTGATTTTCTTTACAGCGTTATAGGCTTTTTCAAGAGCTTCATCAAGCGTTTTTCCCTTGCCCGTAATGCCAAGCACTCTGCCGCCGTTGGTAAAGAATTTTCCATGCTCTAATTTCGTGCCTGCATGGAATACCTCTGCACCCTCGACTTGTCCATTTTCATCAAGTCCCGTTATCTCCAAGCCCTTTTTATATGCCAGCGGATAACCACCTGATGCCATTACGACACAAGCCGTCGCTTCGTCACTCCATTTTATATCTATATGCGACAGTCTTTCATCTATGACAGCCTCAATTATATCCACCAAATCTGTTTTCAATCTCGGCAATACGACCTGTGTTTCAGGGTCTCCGAATCTTGCATTATACTCAATTACTTTCGGACCGTCAGGCGTTATCATCAAACCAAAATACAAACAGCCTTTGAAAGTCCTGTTTTCACTGTTCATTGCTGCAACTGTCGGCTCAAATATAGTCTTTCTGCAAATCTCTGCAATCTCAGCCGTATAATACGGGTTAGGGCTTATGGTACCCATTCCGCCTGTATTCAAGCCTTCGTCATTGTCATACGCTCTCTTATGGTCCTTTGATGATACCATAGGCTTTAATGCAATACCGTCTGTGAATGCCAATACAGATACTTCAGGACCTGTTAAAAATTCCTCTACAACGACATTATTGCCTGAATCACCAAATTTCTTATCTTCCATAATTTCCTTAACAGCAGCTTTTGCCTCTGTGAGAGTTTTGGCAATAATAACGCCCTTACCCAATGCAAGACCGTCTGCCTTTACGACTACAGGAAAATGTCCTCTTTTTTCGATATATTCAACCGCTTTTTCAGGCTCACTGAAAACTTCATATTCCGCCGTAGGAATATGATATTTTTTCATCAGATTCTTTGAAAAAACTTTACTGCTCTCTATAATAGCCGCATTGGCACGAGGTCCAAATGCTCTGATACCGTTTGCAATAAGCGTATCAACCATGCCGTCAGCTAACGGATCATCAGGGGCTACAAATACCAAATCAACCGCATTTTCCTTTGAAAATGCCACAATGCCCTCTTTATCCATTGCACCTATGTTTATGCATTCAGCATCTTTGGCAATACCGCCGTTTCCGGGAGCGGCATATATTTTATCTACTTTCGGGCTTTCTTTCAGCTTTCTGATAATGGCGTGTTCACGTCCGCCGCTGCCTACTACAAGTATTCTCATATATTCCCCTCCATCAATGGTGGAACAGGCGGATTCCTGTAAATGCCATTGTCATATTATATTTATTGCAGGTATCAATAACATTATCGTCACGGATAGAACCGCCAGGCTGTGCTATATACTGTACACCGCT
>DBXL01000001.1:12941-14638 GCA_002309275.1 Ruminococcaceae bacterium UBA1213
GGCTTTACTGTAAAGAACTGCTCCCAGATACCGTCAGCGAGTACATCTTCATAATCATCGGAAATATATACATCTATCGTATTATCTCTGTCTGGTCTGCGGATAGTGTCTTTAAAAGGAAGTGCAAGCACTTTCGGACACTGACGCAAATACCATATATCAGCCTTATTTCCTGCCAATCTTGTGCAGTGGATTCTTGACTGCTGTCCTGCACCTACGCCGATAGCCTGACCGTCTTTTGCATAGCATACGGAATTTGACTGTGTATATTTCAAAGTAATCAATGCTACAATCAAATCTCTTTTTGCACTTTCGGGCAAGTCCTTATTTTCCGTTACGATATTTTTGAGCATTTCTTCATCAATTTTCAGGTCATTTCTGCCCTGCTCGAATGTAATGCCGTAAACCTGTTTACGCTCTATCTTTTCAGGCACATAATTTGTATCAATCTTTACCACATTATATGTACCTTTACGCTTTGACTTCAAAATTTCAAGTGCTTCCTCTGTATAATCGGGGGCAATGATACCATCTGAAACTTCTCTCTGCAAAAGGAGTGCCGTCTGCTTATCACAAGTATCGGAAAGGGCTACCCAGTCGCCGTATGATGACATTCTGTCTGCACCTCTTGCCTTTGCATAAGCACTTGCTATCGGTGAGAGTTCCAAGTCATCAACAAAATAGATTTTCTTCAAAGTATCCGACAATTCTGTTGCAACTGCCGCACCAGCAGGACTGACGTGCTTAAAAGACGCTGCTGCAGGAAGTCCTGTTGCTGCCTTTAATTCGCAAACCAACTGCCAGCTATTGAAAGCGTCAAGGAAATTAATATAACCAGGTCTGCCGTTAAGCACTGTTACAGGCAATTCTCTGCCGTCATTCATGAATATTTTTGACGGTTTTTGATTCGGGTTACAGCCGTATTTCAATTCCAATTCGTTCATTTTCATTTCCTCCGATTACTGATTTTTATTGACAATTCTATCTTCAAATTCGCCTGTCGCAAGGTCGATAAACCTTGTATAAAGTGATACTTTATTATCTTCATTGAGAGCGTTCCATACATTGTTTGTAAACTCATCTATATCGCCCTCGACACTAACAAGAGTAGGCTCTCCCTCAAATGACGGAATGGGATTGCCGTCACATTTATATGTGTGAATGAAATGTCCCTCACCTGCAACGGGCTGTGCATACTCATAGAAAAATCTTAATGCAGAATTTTCCCTTCCGCAATTACTCTTTAAAATGGACATTTTATAAGAAAAATCGCCGTCTGCAAATTCCAGTATGCCTGAAATTCTCGGTGTAAAGTTCGGCGGATCAGGTTCAAATGTGCGTGTTCTCAATGCTTCTTCAAATGTCTTTCCCTCTAAAATGAAATCCCTTGCGGTGTCGGTCTGGTCGCCGTTTGTAACTATCGTTGCATTTTCAAGCGTTCTCACGGGTGCATAGATTATCAATGACGGATCAACCAATTTTGACGGGTCAAATGCCTGTGTTTTCAGGTCGTTTCCCTCTTTGACAAATACTCTGTTACGGCTGTTGGCACTTCTGCCCATGATGAAATAACCGATAACAGCCTTTTTGCCGTCTGCACTCTTGCCGATAATAATTCCTCTGCCGGGATATGTAGTAGAGGAAATCTCCTTTTTCAAATCTACCATAATAACATTACCTCACATATACTTTATTGT
>DBXL01000001.1:14666-16714 GCA_002309275.1 Ruminococcaceae bacterium UBA1213
ACTGCCTGCGGTAAAATTTTCCATTCTGCCTGCTCCATAACTCTTTTCTGCAAAATTTCAGGCGTATCACCCTCACACACTTCAACAGCTTTCTGTAAAATAATCGGTCCGCCGTCGCATACTTCCGTGACAAAATGCACCGTTGCACCCGTTAATTTAACGCCCTTTGCCAATGCTTCTTCATGCACTCTCAATCCGTAATAGCCTTTTCCGCAAAATGACGGTATCAAAGCCGGGTGCACATTCATCATTTTATTCGGCATAGCCTTTGTCACAAGTTCATCGAGAATTGTCATAAAGCCTGCATATACCACTAAATCAGCCTTTTCTTCCTGCAAGGCTTTCAGCATATCCTTACTGTATTCTATCACATCGGGATAATCTTTTCTGACAAGCACTCTTGTTTTAATGCCATGCTTTTTCGCCCTTTCAAGAGCATAGGCATCAGCCTTTGACGAAATCACGCAAGTTATCTTTCCATTCTTGATAATTCCGCTTTCCTGAGCGTCAATCAAAGCCTGCAAATTCGTTCCGCCGCCCGATACAAGCACTACTATATTTTTCACCAAATCAACCCCTATGAAATCGGAGAGTGAAAAAAATATTCCTCACTCCTCATTCCTCATTTCTCATTCAATAATAACTCCCTCATCACTTTCAACGAGTTCGCCGAGAATATAAGCTTCTTCACCGTTTGCTTTCAGAACTTCAACCGCCTTGTCAGCCTCTGACTTGTCAACTACAACCGTCATGCCCACACCCATATTATAAGTATTAAACATATCATGCTCAGGCACGTTTCCAACCTTTGCAATCAAGTCAAATATCGGCAATATCTGCACATCACTCTTTTTAATGTATGCACTCAGATTTTTCGGGAGTGAACGGGGAATATTTTCATAAAATCCACCGCCCGTTATATGCGAAATACTCTTTACTTTCACGCTGTCAAGAAGTGCAAGTATCGGCTTTACATATATTCTTGTCGGTGTCAAAAGGGTTTCTCCCAGAGTTCCGCCAAGCTCTTCATAATACTTTCCAACCGTCTTTTCACTTATATCAAATACTTTTCTCACAAGTGAAAATCCGTTGGAATGTACACCGCTTGACTTAATCGCTATCATAACATCTCCTGCTCTTTGCGTATCGGGATTCAAAATTTTATCTTTATCAACGATACCAACGGAAAAGCCTGCTAAATCATATTCATCTTCAGGCATGAGTCCCGGATGTTCAGCCGTTTCACCGCCTATCAATGCACAACCGCTCTGCACACAGCCCTCTGCAACACCTGATACTATCTGTGCCACTTTCTCCGGATAATTCTTTCCGATTGCTATATAATCCAAGAAAAACAGCGGTTTTGCTCCACAGCAGATTATATCATTCACGCACATGGCAACACAGTCTATACCAACTGTATCATGCTTATCAAGCAAAAAGGCAATTTTGATTTTTGTGCCGACACCGTCTGTACCCGATACCAGAACAGGCTTATTGATACCCGTTGTATCAAGCTCAAACAATCCGCCGAAACCGCCTATGCCTGACATCACTCCATTTGTCATAGTCCTTGCAACATGGGCTTTCATCAGTTCAACGGCTCTGTAACCTGCCGTAACGTCAACGCCTGCTGCCTTATAGCTGTCACTGTAACTTTTCATTGTTCCACTCTCCATATTTTAAATTTTTTGCGAATACTTATTTTCTCTCAATGCATGGGATACATCAAGCGGATAATTCCCCGTAAAGCACGCATCACATATTGAAAGACTGCTTTCTTTTGCCATTTCCTTTATGCTCTCAACTGAAAGGAATCCCAGAGAATCCGCCCCCATGTACTCACGCATTTCTTCAACAGTCATTCTTGCAGCCATCAAGTCCTCTTTTTCTGTCGTGTCGCTTGTCAAATAACAAGGATTTTTGAAAGGCGGTGACGCTACTCTCATATGCACTTCTTTGGCACCTGCATTTCTCAGCAAGTCAACAATATGCTTACTTGTCTTGCCTTTTACAATCGAGTCATCTATGACAATAACCCTCTTGCC
>DBXL01000001.1:16791-25455 GCA_002309275.1 Ruminococcaceae bacterium UBA1213
ATAATGCCCGTTGCATAGGGAATTCCCGATTCCATTGAATAGCCTATTGCAGCACTCCTGCCGCAGTCAGGCACTCCGCATACTATATCCGCTTCAACAGGACATTGTTTTGCCAACATGATTCCTGCACGCTGTCTTGCCATGTCAACAGATACCCCGTCAACCACGCTGTCAGGTCTTGCAAAAAATACATACTCAAATATACAGGCGGCTGTTTTTCCGCCACAATTCTCTGTATGACTGTGTACGCCCTCGCTGTCTATGACGACCATTTCACCCGGCTGTACATCTCGGATAAACTCTCCGCCCATGCTGTCAAATACGCATGACTCCGACGCAAGCACATAGCTTTCACCAATTTTTCCCATGCACAGCGGTCTTACTCCCATCAAGTCACGCACTCCTATGAGCTTGCTCGGCGACATCAATACCACTGCATACGCTCCTTTAAGCTGTTTTACAGCTTCCTGCACAGCTTCTTCAATCGTACCCGTCTTTGTTCTCGCCCTTGCGATAAGATAGGCTATTATCTCCGTATCGCCGTTTGACTGGAATATTGCCGCACCTTTCTGCAGGTCCTCTTTCAGTTCATCATGGTTTGTCAAAGCACCGTTCATGCACAATGCAAGCTGACCTTGTATATATCTCATTACAAGCGGTGCAAGGTCTGCATGGTCAACCAGTCCCCCTGACGCATACTTGACGTGTCCGAGTGCTATTTTACCATTTTTCAGCCTTGCCAATTCCTTTTCGGGCAATGCCTCAGGCACTACTCCGAAATCTTTATAATACACCATTTTGCCATTATCATTTACGGCTATTCCTGCACCGACTTCTCCTCTGTGCTGGAGTGCATACAGTGCAAGATAGGTTTCTTCGACTATATCCAAATTTTCTTCATTCTTGAATATGCCGAAAACTCCGCATTCATCACGTAATTCTGACATAATTTCCCTCAATTCTTTTTTTGAAGTTCACACCGATGTAACAAACTTGACTTCTTCATCATTCAGATGAAAAATCTTTTTCAAATCTTCTATTTTACCGCCAAGACTGAAAAGCTGTTTGACACTTTCCAAAGTGGAATGACGTTCTTTTTCGATACCTTTTTCGATACCTTTTTCGATACCCTTTTCGATACCCTTTGCTATACCTTCTTCAAGACATTCTTCACCATAAACTTTTTTATCCTGCTCAAAATCATAATCTTGGAATAACATATTAAACGCCTCACTTCCAAATTGTTTAATATAGTCTGCAACAATATCATTGTCAATACAATATTTTATCGCTTCCACCACACCACGAGTTTTTATCTGGTCAATCACTTCACTATACTCATAAAGCGGTTTACAGCTATCCAAACCATTTTCTTTTAATGCAGATAAATTGATATTGATGACTTTCACTTTCAGTTCAAGCGAATCTGACGGAACTTTGAACGCATCACTCAATTTCAACTCTGTTTTATCAAGTTCATCATCACCGTTATACAGAACATAAAATTCAGGTGTCGGTATTTTAAAAAGCTTTCTTCTGAATTTTTTGGTTTTATCGCTGTTTGTCAGCATTTCATAAACTCTGCCAACATACATTAAAAGTCGAAACGGCATATTATGATTGATTGTGCTTTGATGTTCTATAAAGCAAACTATCTTATCATCAAACAGGTATGAAACATCATTTCTCATCTGCTCAAAAAAGACATCTTCCAGACGACATTTCTGAGCCGTCTGAACTGTATTTCCGCTCAATGCTTCATACAAAGCTTTTGCACGTTCTGCCGAATGCTCTCCTGTGTAAAACCATGAAGAAAACAAACTGTCCTTTACTTTTATATTATTCTGCATAATTATTTTACCAGCTCTGCCACTTTTTCCTGTATTGCTTCATCTTTCTTGGCAACGCCGTCTTTCATCTTTATTTTATCTTCTGCAAGCTTCTCGGCAAGCGTATCGTCTGAAAGTGCCAGCATCTGTACTGCAAGAATCGCTGCATTGTCTGCACCGTCTATGGCAACCGTTGCTACAGGTATTCCTTTCGGCATCTGCACCGTCGCCAAAAGTGCGTCTAAACCGTCAAGCGTTGATGACTTTATCGGTATGCCAATTACAGGAATTGTTGTATGTGCCGCAAGCACCCCTGCAAGATGTGCCGCCTTACCTGCTGCCGCTATTATCACACCAAATCCATTCTCTCTCGCATTGGCTGAAAATTCTGCTGCCTGTTCGGGGGTTCTGTGTGCTGACATGATATGCACCTCAAACGGCACTCCGTATTCATTCAATGTCTTTACTGCTCCCGATACTATCGGAAAATCACTGTCACTGCCCATGATTACTGCTACTTTTTTCATATAGAATCTCCTCCTTGATTTTATACCTATATTTTAGCCTACATTCCCTGTTTTGTCAACAAAAAATAAAGCCTGTCACAAAAACAGGCTTTACTCTCTCAAAAAGTAAAAGTCAGCGTCAGACCGTTATTTCCCTTTATATAGGATATACTGCCGTTTACGCCGTCTATGCGGAATATCCTGTCATTTTCGATAAGGTCATCATAGGCTTTCTGACATTCCTCCTGCGTGCCGAATTTCAGCGACACACTTCCATAAGGTACGCCCTCTCTGATGACATATGCCACATACTCAAAATCATATTCGGGAAAATACAATCCATTATATATATAATAATTATACTCCAGTCCACTGCATACGGGAATATTCTGGTCTTTATCAATAACGTGTGTCAGTTCCGCTTCCTCTGTCGTGATAAGAAAATAATCATATGATTTTCTTTCCGTTTTTTCTCCCCCGTCAGATGTGTAGGAAGAGTCGTCCCATGTTACATCTATCTGATAATTATAATCGCCTAATTTGACATAGTTCCATGCATGAGATTCCCCGCCTTTGACGGCATATCCCGTTATATAACCGCATGGAATTCCAAGCTCTTTCATAATACACTGAAATGCACTTGCATAACCTGAACATACTGCTTTCCCGTTTACAAGACATCCATATGCATTTCTGCTATCAAAATATTTGTCGTTCCCGTCATTATCCGCATCACTTTCTGCTGCTTCATGGTCATATGTCGTGCTGTCAACTATGAAATCATGCACATAAAGCACTTTATCATAAATATCTTCCCACCTGCTTGCTTCCTCTGCTACGCTTTTTACCACTGTTTTAAACTTGGCATCTTTGGCTACTATCTCACCCACATCTCCCTTTGAGGTGGGTACAAAATCTATTTCTGTATGCGTTCCCAGAGTCGTCTTTGTATATCTGTATCCCTTGTTCATCCAGAAATACTCGGGGTGGTCGTCCATTACCGCCATATATGCATTAATAACTTCCTCTTCATCGGCATTCTCAAAGTGAAAGCTTAAATCATACCTTTCAATATAATAGCACATCAGATTATACAGCTCTATCTCACCTTCACTCAGATTCCTTTCAACAGGACTGTCATAAGGAATTGTATAATAATCTGATACCTCTATTTTAGGCGGTTCTTTATAGGAAACTTCCTCTTCAAAAAGAGTTTCACCGAAAAGCCCGTTTATATCACTCTGAAAACCGCCCTCACCAAAATATTCATATACACCACTGCATGAACACGTCATCAGACAGCACAGCAATATTAAAAATATCTTCGTTTTCTTCACTCAATCACAGCTTTCATATAAATTTATTCATCTCTGCATTGTACTCATAGCCGATGGCAGAAAGCTTTCTTTCTATTTCAGAAACATCAATGCAATTTGTTTTTCCGAACTCGTCAAGCGATTGATAATTATCCCTCAACTGTGTATTCATATAAGACAAAAGTATCATCGGATCATTTGGTATTGCCATTTCAAAAACTCCCTTTCTTTACAGAGTGGAGAGTGAAGAGTGAAGAGTGGAGTTATTTCAATTCCAACTTCATTCTCAAAATCCACTGCTTTTCAATTTAAATTCATGTTTCGATAAAAAACTGAGTTCCGCAACTGCTCCACTCTCAACTCTCCACTCTCCACTCTCCACTCTCATATCAGCGTTCTGTCGTCACAGTAACGGCATAAAAGCATATCTCCGCCTGCTTTATGAAATCTCTTGGGCAGATACTTCTCCTGCTGAGTGATAC
This sequence comes from Ruminococcaceae bacterium UBA1213, assembly GCA_002309275.1. Taxonomy (GTDB): domain Bacteria; phylum Bacillota; class Clostridia; order Oscillospirales; family Acutalibacteraceae; genus UBA1213. Next base: position 20,925 of record DBXL01000001.1, read on the forward strand.
AGCGTGGATTTTTACACCTTACATTATGCGTATCAAACTTTCTCGGCATGGGCGTTCTGTCAACGTCTTTCAGCATGGTCATTATCAATGCCATTCTTGCATACATTCCATAAACTGTCTGTATGAAATACTTTGCCCTTGAATCGTAGTCAACATCTTCCTCTATCTCGTCAACTCTCGGCAACGGGTGCAGTATCTTCAAATCACTCTTTGCATATGTCAGCTTCTCTCTGTCAAGCACAAATATGCCTTTCTGCTTTTCATACTCCTCCTCACTTGCAAAACGCTCTCTCTGTATCCTCGTCATATACAGCACATCAAGCAAAGGCATCGCATCTTTTAAATTAGGTATCTCCTGATACTTACAGCCCGACCTGTTGAGTATATCTTTTATATACTGCGGAACTGTCAATTCCGGCGTGGATATAAGCACAAAACTGTTATTCTCAAAATGGGACATCGTTTTGATAAGTGAATGCACCGTTCTGCCGTTCTTCAAATCTCCGCACAGCCCTATACACATATTATCAAGCGTTCCCTTTTCATTATAAAGCGTCACTACATCTGTCAGAGTCTGCGTGGGGTGCAGGTGTCCGCCGTCGCCTGCATTGATAACAGGGGCTGCCGAATACATGGAAGCTGCCTTTGCCGCTCCCTCTGACGGGTGCCTTATTGCAATTATATCTGTATATCCCCCTACTACCGTTATCGTATCTTTCAGGCTCTCCCCCTTTGATACAGAAGAATTCTGCGGATTGTCAAAGCCTATGACATTTCCCCCAAGCCTTAACATCGCTGTCTTGAATGACATCTGCGTTCTTGTTGACGGCTCATAAAACAGAGTTGCCAATATCTTTCCCTTGCAGACTTCCGAATATTCTTCCGGAGATGCCATTATCCGATTGGCAAGCTCTATAATTTCCATTAACTCTTCCCTTGAAATGTCCTCTAAATCTATCACATGCTTATTTTTCATTGTTTCCCCTCCGTTTAGATACGAAAATAAAGCCTGTCGAATTGTCAACGGCAGGCTTTAAAGTCAATCAGTTATTTAAATATAGACATTATATCCATGTATGAATCATCAGGATCAGGATTTCTCTGAGTATTCTGCTGAGTTCTCGATGGCTGAACGCCTGTGTTTGCATTGGGATAAACAGGCTGCTGTGTCTGTCTGGGCTGCTGCTTTTCCTGCTGCTGCGGAACCTGCTGGTTCGGATAATACATCGGCTGCTGCGGAGCAGACTGATAGGCATTATACTGCGGCTGGGACTGAGGTACAGGCTGCTGCATTCTCGGCTGTCTGTTGTCCTGCGGTCTCATTACTCCGCCATATCTCTGCGGCTCGGGTTTCTGGGCAGTATTGCCATACTTGAACTGTGAATTATTGGTTTCCTTCTTCTGATTGATAAGAGTATAATGGTCAGTTGTCGGGAAACCTGTCGCAATAACGATTACACTGATCGTGTCGTCCATTTCCTCGTCAAGTGCGGCACCCCAGATAATAATAGCATTTTCATCAACCTGTTCCGAAATCATGGTTGATGCTTCCTGTATCTCGTCAAGTCCAATATCAGGCGATGCCTTGATATTGACAATCAATCCCTTTGCACCCTCGATAGACGTACCCAAAAGAGGACTGGAAATAGCCTGCTGTGCGGCTGTCTTTGCCTTGTCCTTGCCTGAGGCAAGACCTACTCCCATGAGAGCATAGCCTGCATCTTTCATTACAGATGTAACGTCTGCAAAGTCAAGATTGACAAGTCCCGGTATTACTATTAAATCGGTGATACTCTGAACGCCCTGACGGAGAACGTCATCTGCTGCAAAGAATGCATTCTGCAAAGTGATTTTCTCTCCGCTGATGTGCTTCAGTCTTTCATTAGGAATTACTATCAGTGAATCAACGTGTGACTTCAGCTTTTCAATACCCATTTCAGCCTGAGCCATACGCTTTTTACCTTCAAAGAAGAATGGTGTTGTAACGATACCTACTGTAAGAATTCCCATTTCCTTTGCTATCTCGGCTACAACAGGTGCTGCACCTGTACCTGTGCCGCCTCCCATACCTGCGGTAATAAATACCATGTCTGTGCCAAGAAGCAAGTCGCTTATCTGTCCACGGCTCTCTTCTGCTGCCTTTTCACCTATTTCGGGCTTTGAGCCTGCACCCTTACCGCCTGTTATTTTTTCGCCTATCTGTATCTTCTGAGTAGCCTTTGAACGAATAAGTGCCTGCTTATCCGTGTTGATAGAAATAAACTCTACTCCCGACACATACTCTACCATTCTGTCAACAGCGTTTCCACCGCCGCCGCCTACTCCGACAACCTTAATATGTACAATGGTGTCCATTTCATTTTCAAATTCGTAAGGCATTGTTTTTCTCCCTTCAAAATTAACTTCATTTACACTGCTTAAAACCTCAGCATTAACTTACTAATGCAACTAATAATAATCTACCACTTTTTAAGCACTTTTTCAATACACTAAATCAATTTTTATATATATTTATCACTATACAAATAAATCGTTCCATTTTTTCGTGATTTTTTGGTGATTTTGACGATTATTCATCATAATCGTCCTCTTCATTTTCGTCTTCATCACCTTCATCTTCGGAATAATCTTCTTCATATTCCTCCTCGGAATACTCGTCTTCGTCCTCTTCTTCCGAATACTCCTCTTCATATTCTTCAGAATACTCGTCTTCTTCGGAATACTCCTCTTCATATTCCTCCTCGGAATACTCTTCTTCAAAGCTTTCTTCTTCCGAATATTCCTCTTCATATTCTTCTTCACTGTTCTCTTCCGTTTGGGAAATTTCGGTGACTTCACTTTCCTGTGAAACTTCATTTGAAGATTCCTCATTCAAGGAACTTTCTGTTTGTGAAGATTCCTCTTTGCCCTTTTCATCAGGCTTTGATGACTGTTCCCGGCTTGTTTCCTTTGTCTTGAAGAAAGACCTTGCACCATTTTCATCAACTACCGATACATCAAGCACTCCCGTATCACTATCCGACACATTTTCATGGATAATAGAGCCGGCACTGTTGAACTTGTAATCAAGATTTTCAGGAGAGCCTATTATCAATTTAAAGCCGTTCTGCCTCATCAAAAATATATTCGTCAGAGATGTTACATCAATCGTCGATATTCCCTTTATATCATACTTCTTGATGAGCGATATAATTTCTTCAACATACTTCTTCACATTTTTGTTTTCATACTCCGCATAATCACACAGCTTCGTATTTTTCAGCTTTGCACCCACTATCATAGGAACATTATATTTTTTCTGAGCATCAATCTCTATTATCTTTCCTTTTTTACTCAGAATATAATACCTGTCACCGTCTTTTATCATGGAAGCAGGCTTTGCCTCTGTCACTTTAATGGCTATCTTATTGAAAAGCTTTTTGTGTATGTCCGCCTCTTCTATATACGGGAATTTCTCAACAATATTTTTTTCTCCCGGAGATGTATTGCAGAGAATCAAATTATCATTCTTCTTTATCATGCTTGCCGCAATAATCTCTTCTGCCGGATATATCGTACTGCCCTCTACATATATATCATCTATCTTGAAAAATACCGTCAGCGACAGCATGGAACACACTATCAATGCCACCGTCAATGCACATACATAAAAAACAATCCTTTTTATCCTGCGTTTTTTGGCACTTTCAGGTGCTTTGGCAGGGGTTATTGGTTCTTCTTCCTCCTCTGCCTGCTCCGTGATACTTTCCTCCATCTTCGGCTCTTCTTCCACTTTCACATTTATTCCTCCTCTTTTCTAAGACTCCGTGCAACTGCACATTCCTCATTCCTCATTTTTCTTCCCTGTTACTTCCATGATAATAGCATATATCCTTTCAGACGCATCAGCTATTCCCATTTTTTTGGCGTTCTCCGAATACTCCGCAAGCTTCTCGGGATTCGATGCAAGAGAGTCTATTGCCTGTGTCAGCTTTTCGGGAGTAAGCTCCTTTTCCTCTATCATCAATGCTGCCTTCTTCTCCACAAGTGCCATTGCATTATGATACTGATGATTCTCCGCAACATTCGGCGAAGGTATCAGTATAGACGGCTTGCCTTTTACCTGTATTTCACTCAGCGTCATGGCACCCGCCCTCGCAACTACAACATCTGCTGCCGCAAGACATACCGGCATATCATTGATATATTCCCTTATATCCAGATTCTTTGCCTTTTCCAAATCCGCTCCCTTTTCTTTCAGCAAATCCGGAAACCATTTTCCATACTGTCCATATGCGTGTATATGCTGATACTTTCCGTCTTTCGCACTCCTCGATATGACATCTGCAAGTGCTTCGTTGATTTTATCCGCTCCAAGACTTCCTCCGAATGATAATATAACAGGTCTGCTGTCAAGTCCCAGCTTTTTTCTTGCAGCCTGCTTGTCCTCTGTCAGAATTTCACTTCTTATCGGATTTCCCACGTCTGCAAAATGATAATCTCCCTTAAATTTCTCCCTCGCTGCCGGCATGGCAAGCATTACTCTTGCCGC
>DBXL01000001.1:25522-43545 GCA_002309275.1 Ruminococcaceae bacterium UBA1213
GCTTTCATGACAGGTCCGCTTACATATCCCCCTGTGCCTATGCACACATCAGGCTGAAATTCCTTGATGAGCTTCTCTGCATCTTTACTCGCTTTCAATGCCTTTTTCACCGTCACTACATTCTCTTTCAGCGACTTGAAAGAAATTTTTCTCCTGAATCCCTGTACGCTTACACTCTTGAATTCAAATCCTGCCTGCGGTACAAGTCTTTCTTCCATTCCACCCTTATTTCCTATATAAAGTATCTGTGCATCAGGCTGTTTCTGTTTGATATAGCCTGCTATGGCAAGAGCGGGATTAATATGTCCTGCTGTGCCGCCTCCTGCAAGTATCACCTTCATAAAATACACCCCTTTATTAAATTCAAATGCAGAGGGTGAAAAGCAGAATATATTCCATTCTGCCCTCCACTCTCTACACTTTATATATCAGAGTGGAGTGTTAAGAGTGGAGAGTGGAGCTATTGCACTCCACTCCTCACTCTCCACTCTTCACTCTCATTTTATGCTTTTTCAAGATTTGATGTTCTTGATACGGAAAGAATAATTCCCATCTGTGCGAGCAGCATAACCAGCGACGTGCCGCCATAGCTGAAAAACGGCAGGCTGATTCCTGTATTCGGCATTCCGTCAGTGATGACAAGCACATTCAATATCACTTGTATGCCTATCTGTGCAGAAAGACCTATTCCCAGAAGTGAACCAAATCTGTCCTTCGCCTTGATGGATATTTTTATGCCTCTGTACACCAGCAGTCCGAAAAGAAACAGTACAATCACTGCTCCCAGAAATCCCAGCTCCTCGCATACCACCGCAAATACAAAGTCATTCTGCACTTCCGGTATATACAAATATTTCTGCCTTGACATTCCCAGTCCCAGTCCCCAGAATCCGCCTGAACCGATTGCATAAATAGAGTTCCTTGTCTGATAGGTCGCCCAATATAAATCATCTGTCGGATTGAGTGCCATGCCCCAGCCGTCCATTCGCTCCATGAAATAACCAAGCTTTCCTGTCACTGCCGCCAGGGCTATCAGGGCAAGAAATGGAATTCCTATAATTGCAAACCATTTGAGCTTTACTCCGTTGATGAACATCATCAATGCCGTGAGCATCATAATAATTGCGATTCCCGAATAGTGCGGTTCTAAAAACATCAGTCCCATTATCACCAAAGCTACACAACACGGTGCCGCTACACCATATTTGAATGTACTCATTTTTTTGGTGTGCCTTGAACCCCAGTCTGCCAGCACAAGCACTATTGCAAGCTTTGCTATTTCAGACGGCTGAAACGAGCCGAGTGAACCTATATATATCCAGCGTCTTACGCCGTTTGTCGGCACAAACAATACCCATACAAGACATATCAGTGCCAGTGCAAGCACTACATAAGCAAGTATATGAAAATGATGATAGTCAAGATATGACAAGGCTATCATAAACGCTATTCCCGCTGCCGCAAATAAAAGCTGTTTTTTGAGATAATGAAAGCTGTCGTTTTCATATGCAAAACCTGACGGGTAACTTGCTGAAAACATCATCAGAATGCCTATTATCAGCAGTACAAGCACCAGAAATAAAAATGACATATCGAGTCCGAGTCTTACGGAAAATAACTTGAATTTTGCTTTAAGTCCTTTCGGTCCGTTCAAAGCACCCTCCGCTGACGGCACAGGCATCTGAACAGGTCTTTTGACAGGTCTTTTTGACGGCAATCTCTTTGAAGAAGATGAACCCGTTCCCAATACTAAAAACTCCTTTCTTTTTTATATATAATTGGTATATTTCATCACCATAAGCAGTGCCAATACTCCGCATACCAGCGTCAGAGCACTGAACACAATCACTATTTTTACTTCCGACCATCCGCATTTTTCAAAGTGATGATGGATCGGACTCATTTTGAAAAGTCTTTTTCCATGCGTCAGCTTGAAGTAGCTTACCTGCAGTATCACAGAGAACATTTCTATAATATACACCAGTCCTACCAGAATAAGCAGTATCGGCATATCCAGTGCAAAGGCAATGGCACACATATATCCTCCCAGATACAATGAGCCTGTATCTCCCATGAATACTTTTGCAGGGTGGAAATTCCATACAAGGAATCCCAGACAGCCTCCCGCAACAGCCGCTGACATGATGGATACGCCTGTCCTTTCAATGAAAGGTGCCATCAGCATAAAGAACATCGCTCCAAAGCACGTTACAGAACCATTCAGCCCATCAATGCCGTCAGTCAGGTTTACCGCATTGACAATTCCTACTATAAATATCGCCGCAAGGGGATAATAAAGCAGTCCCACTTCTACCATGCCCACAAATGGAATAAATGTCCTTGTCGTGCCGCCGAAAAAATATATCGTTGCAAGGTATGCAATGGCAACAAGAAACTGCAATACTAATTTCTGTACGGCAGTCAGTCCCAGATTCCTCTTCTTAATTGCCTTGATATAGTCATCTATAAACCCTATCGCACCGAATGCCAGAGCCATGAATATGCCTGCATATACCTTCGCACACAGCAGAGGTGTTTCAGGTGCTCCGCCCAATGCGTTGTACAATGCAACACAGCCTGCTCCCGATAGGACACTTGACAATATAAACATGAATCCGCCCATCATGGGAGTACCTGCTTTGCCTTTATGCAGGTCTATGCCTTCTTCACGTTCCGTCTGCTGAAAATGCAGCTTCTTAAGAAACGGTACAAGCCATATTCCAAACAGTGCCGATATTCCAAAAGAACTTACTGCTGCTATAATCGTCCACATCTTTGTCATAAAAACTATCCGCCTTTCCGGTTCCTTTTTCTTACATAATGGAATTGTCCTGATTGAACGTCAGGGTGACAACTGTATATATTTCCACACTTGTTCCCTTTTCTATATCCTGCTTCTTGACATAGTCACCGCTGTCACTTGCATTGCTTCCCTCTATGCATATATTCAACGAAAGGTCTGCTGCCAGCTTGTTTGCCTCCGTGAGAGAAAGATTGGAAAAATCAGGTACAACCACTTCTGTCCTCTTTTCATCCTTTTCCGTATAAAGCACTACGGTGCCTTCTTTCGGAATGGTAGAATATGCTGACGGATTCTGTCCGACAACGGTTTTACCATCTCCAATTACTTTGACATTCAAAGATGAATTCTTAATCAGTATTTCCGCATCTTCCACCTTCATGTCAATGTATGCTCCTGTCGATGTATCAAGGTCTTTGATTTCGGCTTCCGTATAAACCTTCTCTACTCCAAGATACGGAAGAACTTCACTCATGATATTCCTGAAACACGGTGCCGCAACTGTGGTACCATAGTAATTAATCTTCTTATCAGGAGAGTCAAAGTAACAAAGTAATGCTACCTGCGGATCATCTGCCGGAGCAATACCGCAATATGATGCAATATAATCACTGCTCAGAGTTCCGTCTTCATTGACGGTCTTTTCAGATGTACCCGTTTTGCCGCCTATTCTGTATCCGGCAACATATCCGTTTTTACCACCTCCGGATATGGCATTTGTCTGAAGCATTTTGCATACCTGCTTGGAAACGCTTTCAGAAATAGCCTGATTCCTTACAAACGGATCGGTTGATTTGACGACGTTTCCGCTTGCGTCTGATATTTGCGATACTACAAACGGTCTCATAAGCTTTCCGCCGTTGGCTATTGCACCGCACGCCGAAAGCATTTGTATCGGTGTAACTTTAAAGTTCTGTCCGAATGAACCTACTGCGAGGTCTGTCAGGTCCATGCCGTTTATGGACTTCGCTGACGACGAATTAAAAAATATATCCTCACTTTCACCCGGAAGGTCTATGCCTGTTTTCTCAGACATTCCGAATGCTACATAGTATTCATAATACTTTTCCCTGCCCAGCATGAAGCCCATCTGCATAAAGGCTGGGTTGCAGGAATTACAAAGAGCCTGTTCGAGTGTTTCAGTACCATGACCTCTGCTCTCCCAGCAGTCTATCATCGGTGCACCCTCAAACGGTGCATAGGAGCCTGCACACTCAAATCTCGTATTTTCATTTATCATTCCTTCCGACAGTACCGCTGATGCCATTACCATCTTAAATACCGAACCCGGTATATACGTATCACTGACACCCTTGTTTCTCCACTGTCGGCTCAATTCGGCATTCTCTGCCGCTGCCTGCTTATCTTCCGGCAGGGCTGCTATTTTCTTGGCAGCTTTCTTGTCCGATACCGTGAACGGATCATTCGGATCAAATGAGCCTTCACAGGCAAATCCCAATATGCCTCCCGTTTTCACGTCCATCATAATGGCACAGCCTCGATCGCCTACATTAAATTCCTTAATCGTTTCCCTTACATACTTCTCCATGATACTCTGTATATTCTCATCTATTGTAAGAGTCAAATTATATCCGTCAACCGCATCTATCTTTTGCTCATACGGAAACGGCATTTCATTTCCTATGGCATTCCTTGCCACAACAAGTCTGCCGTTCTTTCCTTTCAGATACTCATTATACTGATACTCTACCCCTGCCAGTCCCTGACTGTCTGCACCTACAAATCCTATCACATCTGCCGCAAAATTATCATTGGTATAATATCTTTTATAATCCTCTATCGCCTTTACCGCAACGGGTACACCGTGCTCCCGATAAAGCTCACTCACAAACTCCATCACTTTATCTTTCACATCCGTTGATACCTTCCGCTTGACGACTTCATAAAAATTATTCCGCCCCGCCCTCTCATACAGGTCATTTTTATCTACATCGAGCAGCTTGACAAGACCATCTGTAATAAGCTTGCGGTCATCATCTGTCTTGATATTGGCAGGCTCAAGCACAATATTCCATACCGTTAAACTCTGGGCAAGAAGATTTCCATTCTTATCATAAATACTTCCTCTCCTTGCAGAAAGCGTTGTATCCGATAATTGCTGTTCCACTGCCCTCTTCTGAAGCTCCTCTGCCATTACCGTCTGAAAATACAGGAGCCTTGCCGCTACCATTACAAGTCCTGCAATTATCAGTCCCACTATGAAAAATGTACGCCTGTTCAGCTTTGCTGTCGTACCTCTTTTTGCCATATAGAGTCCCTTTCTTCCTTTCCTTATGAAAATTTTTCGACTGAAAAACGGGTTGTACACAAAATTCCCCAACCCTTTTGCTATAATTGTGTTACAACCCACTATTCACATAATTATTGCAGACTTCATCTCAATATACCGCTCTCACTGCTCTTTGAATACATTTTTCATCAGCTCAATGACTGTATTAGTGCCGTCACTCCTGATGACCTCTCCAAAGTCACCGTCGGACAGTGAAACGAATTTCTTTTGTGCATTCTTCACCCGTGACATACCAAGCTTTCCTTCCGCATAATCCTCTATCATGCTTGATGTCAGCTTGCTGTCTATTCTCATCTGAAATTCGTCCTGCAGATTCGCCTGATGGGAAAGCTCCGACCTTGCATCCGTCACTTCCTGGTTAAGCTCATTCAGTCTGACATTATTGCATACAATCCATACTCCCACCGCCGTCACTGCCGCTGTACACAACGATACTGCTGCTATCAGTACAGGGCTCGTCTTTCTCCTTAAACTCTCTATATTCTTCTTTGCATTTATCTTTATCAGATTACTTTTCTTTTTTCTGTTTTCTTTATTGACCTTTCTTTGAGTTTCCTCAAACACTGACAGGTCATAAGCCGCTGCATTTAACTTATCCCTTGCCATATCAAATACACCCTTTCAAAATATCCTGCCTGTAAATAATCAGACGGACCTTTATATAAATTAACACATTATCATAATTTTTTGCAGCACCTGAGCTTTGCACTTCTGCTTCTCGGATTTTCCTCCTGTTCTTTTTCGTCAGCCTCCACAGGCTTTCTGAATATCAATTCCGCTTTCGGCTTGTTTCCGCACACGCATATCGGAAAATCCTTTGGACAGGTACAGCCTTCACACCATTTTGCCATTCTCTGTTTGACTATCCTGTCCTCAAGCGAATGAAACGTTATCACGGACAGTCTGCCATTCGGCTTCAATGATTCAAATGCTTCATCAAGTCCCTTTGACAGTCTGTCGAGTTCTCCGTTCACCGCTATTCTCAATGCCTGAAACGTTTTTCTTGCAGGGTGCTTGTCATGCCTTTTGGCAGGCGGATACGCACTCTTTACAATTTCCGCAAGCTCCAGCGTCGTTTCTATTTTTTTAACTTCCCTTGCACGCTCTATGGCACGGGCTATGTTTTTGGCAAACTTCTCTTCCCCGTAAGCCGACAGTATATGCACAAGTTCATGAAACTGCAAATGATTGACAAGCTCTCCCGCAGTCACTCCGCTCTGACTCATTCTCATATCAAGAGGGGCATCATTATGATAGGAAAATCCCCTTTCAGCCGTGTCAAGCTGATGTGACGATACTCCTATATCCAAAAGCACTCCGTCAAGCTTATCTATCCCCAATTCGGACAGGATACTCTTTATTTCCGAAAAATTCGACTGCACTATCAGGACATTCGGATTTTTCCCAAATCTTTCATGCAGTGTTTCTATTGCGTCGGGATCTTGATCGACACATATTAATTTTCCGTTTTCAAGCTGTTTCAGTATCCCGGCTGAGTGACCTCCGCCTCCTGCCGTTCCGTCAAGATATACCCCATCCGGTTTTATATCAAGTGAACTGATTGTCTGTTCAAATATAACAGGTCTGTGCGAAAATTCCATACTCCACCGTCCGCTGTTTCAAAAATTATTTCTGACTTGCATTCGTCAAATTTCGCATTGAATAAAACAATGAATCCTATTCAATGATGTGATACATTAATTATAAAATATTCATCTGAAAATTGCAATACATTTGGCAACTTTTTTCTATTTAATTTATACACATTATATCTGTACAATTTTTGCAACTTGACAAATTAAAATATCCCCAAAAATTTATAACCGCTTTCTGCCATTAAATTGCACAATTTTTCGATATATATTTTTCATCTGCCAAAATGGTAAACCGTCACTTTCACAAATGCATAAAATATCTTTTACTGCAAAAGCTATACGGCAGAGGTGATTTTTTATGCAGTACATTTATGCTTTTATTACAGGCGGTCTGCTTTGCGTCGTCGCCCAGATTCTCATTGACAAAACAAAACTTACTCCTGCACGCATACTTGTTATCTACGTTACGGCAGGCGTGATTCTTACGGCTGTCGGACTTTATGAACCGCTTGTTAATTTTGCGGGTGCAGGGGCTACTGTCCCTTTGACGGGCTTCGGCTACTCCCTTGCCAAAGGCATTGAAGAAAGTGTTTCAAAAGACGGCTGGCTCGGAGCATTTACAGGCGGTCTTACTGCCTGTTCCGCAGGCATTGCCGCTGCCATTTTCTTCGGCTTTATCATGGCTCTTATCAAAAAACCGTCATCTAAATGAAGAATGAGGAGTGAGGAATGAAGAATATTTTTCATTCCTCATTTGTCATTTTTGATTAAACTGAAACATATGATAAATTCGGAACAGCAAAAAAAATTCCTCATTCTATCGGGGTGATGTTATGGCTCTTACCGAAATTATCGTGAAATACAACGGAGATATTTTTTCTCTTGCAGAGCTTCTCAATGCCTCCGCAGAGGTTCTTTCTCAGGACTATGCCATTCTCTCAATAGAGCAGAATAAAATCAATGAACTTTACTCCTTCTCTGAAATAGAGGATATTGAATTCCCTAAAAAACTCTATCTCGGCACAAGCTTCAATCTTACTTCTTCCTGCATAAGAACCGTTCAGAATTCATCCAGCTATGACCTTAACGGAAACGGTACTATCATCGGTATCATAGATTCAGGCATTGACTATACTCACATTGATTTCAGAAACCCTGACGGCTCTACACGCATTCTTTATTTATGGGACCAGACTGTTGACGGCTCTCCCCCTGCCGATTTCCTTGAGGGTACGGAATACACTCAATTTCAAATCAACTCCGCTTTACAGTCCGACAACCCGTTTTTAACAGTCCCCTCCAATGACTTTAACGGTCACGGTACAGCCGTTGCAGGTATTGCCGCAGGTAATAACGGTGTCGCTTTCAATGCAGATTTAATCATTGTAAAAGTCGGGCAAAAAGGCAATGACTTTTTTGCACAGACTACCGAAATTATGCGTGCCGTGAAATACATCATTGCAAAATCGGAAGAACTTCAAAAGCCTGTTGCTATTAACATGAGTTTCGGCATGAATAACGGCTCTCACAAAGGCACAAGTCTTTTTGAAGAATATCTCTCTGAAATTTCTGCCGAATGGAAAAATGTCCTCGTCATTCCCACAGGCAACGAGGGCGGTGCTGCACATCACTTTAACGGCTCTTTAAAATCCAATCAAGTAAAGGAAATAGAATTTTTCACCGCTTCGGGCATTACCGATTTTTATTTATCCCTTTGGAAAAATTTTGCCGATACTTTTGCAGTTGAACTCATTTTTCCCAATGGTATCAGTTCGGGCGTGATAAACATTGAAAACCGTCTGAAAACTGTCCGTGCCGATAACATGACTTTGACTGTCATTTACGGTCAGCCTACACGCTATTCCGCCGAACAGGAAATTTATTTTAATATCAGTGCCAATGAAAATTATATCCGTTCAGGCTTATGGAAATTAAAAATTATTCCCTCAGCCATTGTTGACGGTGAAATTAATATATGGCTGCCGACTGTCGAAGAAGTCACTGCAAAAACGTATTTTTCCAATCCCTCTATCTACAATACTATGACTTTGCCGTCAACTGCACATAAAGTAATTCGTGTATCGGGCTATAATGACAGAATTGGAAATATCGCTGAATTTTCGGGAAACGGTATTCCCGATACTTCACTCATTCCTGATATAGCCGCTCCTGCCGTGAATATCATTTCTGCACGTTCCGGCGGCGGTTACGATTCCTTTACAGGCACGAGCTTTGCAGCACCTTTTGTAACAGGCTCTGCCGCTTTAATGATGCAGTGGGGCATCGTCAACGGCAACGCACCCTTTCTTTACGGTGAACGCATTAAAGCTTTTCTCCGTCTTGGTGCAAGACGTTCTGACGGTGTTATATACCCTAATCAGACTTTCGGCTATGGCACTCTATGTTTAAGCAATTCCGTTTCCTACATGGAAAGGTATAAATGGGGAGGGTTTGAGTTTGTCTGAAAATGATTTGCCTCTTGACGAGTTTGTAAAGCTTCCTACAACCGTCGATTTTCAGGTCATCAATACAAGACGTTTCCGTGAATACATCAAAGATAAGCCTTATATCCGTCTTGGCACTCAGCTTGAAAACAGTTCTGTTGTCGCCTACACCAATGAAAAATATATTCAAAGGCTTCTTGTCGATTTGGGCAGTGATTTTCTTTCCTTCTTTCCCAAAATCATGTCCCCGCTTGACATTCAAAGCAATGAAATCAGCGGTATTACACAAGTACTGAATCAGCCGTTTCTTGACCTTTCGGGAAACGGTGTCATTATCGGCATAATCGACACGGGCATAGATTACACAAATAAAGTCTTTCAGTTTGAGGACGGCTCCTCTAAAATTTTGAGTATCTGGGACCAGAGCATTGACGGGGAACGCTCCAATAATTTATACTTTGGCTCAACGTACTCCAATGAAAAAATAAACTCTGCCCTGCAATCTCCCAACCCTTTTTCAATCGTTCCATCTATTGACGAAGACGGTCACGGCACTTTTCTTGCCTCTGTCGCTGCCGCCAATTCAAACGGTGAATATATCGGTGCCGCCCCCAATGCAAATATCATTGCTGTAAAATTGAAACGGGCAAGGGATTATTATATCAACCGCTATCTGCTTTCGCCTGACAATCCCAATTTATATGAATCTTCCGATTATCTTTTAGGCATAAAATATATTATAGATAAAGCGGTTGAATTCGCCATGCCTGCCGTCATCTGCATTGGCATGGGTTCCAATTCAAGTGCCCATGACGGCAACACTTTATTTGAAGATTACATTTCATTCATATCCCAAAGGGCAGGCTATGCCTTCGTGACAGCCGCAGGCAATGAAGCCAATGCAAAGCATCACACTCAGGGAAAAATCCAAAACGGCAAAGTAGAAAATATAAGTGTGCGTGTCGGTGAACAGGGGGCATCTTTTTCTGTTGTCATATTCGGTCCTGCATTCGATAAAGTATCCCTTGGAGTCATCTCCCCCACAGGCGAAACTATTCCACGCACTCCTTTTAAATCGGGACTTGAATATTCCGAAAAGCTTGTTTTTGAAAATACAACTGTCTATATCAAATACTTCAAAGACATCAACAATAATTTAATAGTCGGTTTCAGAAATGCCACCGGCGGTATATGGGATATAAAATTATTTGGTGACAATATTATTGACGGTCAGTATTGGGCATGGCTGCCCATTACCGGACAGGTTTCTGAAAGCGTGGAATTTCTGAAACCCATTCCCGAATATACTATCGTATATCCCGCAACCGCTGTGAGAGCAATAACCTGCGGTGCATACAATCCAAGTGATAACAGCCTTTCTGTATCGTCTTCATGGGGACCTACAAGAGTACCTCAAATATCGCCTGACTTCACTGCACCGGGGGTAAATATAAAAGGCGTTTTTCCGGCAGGCTACGGCTCTATGACTGGTACAAGTGCCGCTGCCGCTGTAACAACAGGTGCTGCCGCTTTACTCATGGAATGGGGCATTGTTAAAAATAATATGCCTACCATAAACGGCGACCTTATAAAAAATCTTTTCATCAGCGGCTGTACAAGAGATGAAAACATCACTTACCCCAATAATCAGTGGGGTTACGGCAAACTGAATTTATATAATACATTTGCCTCTGTCCGTGAAACAGTCATCAACTACAACATCACAACACCTTGATAATTCATAATTCCGAGGAGGTTTTTTCATGCCCGAAGTTGAGAATATAAACGGCGGTTACGGACTTTTAAAAACAAATGTCTTTTTAAATAACATAGGCAAGCCTGCCGAAAATGCGAAAGTTGAAATCATCTCTCCCGAAACCGATACCGTCATACAGCAGTCATTCACCGACATTCAGGGACAGTTACAGCCCGTAGTGCTTTCCGCACCGCCTATTGAAAATTCCCTTTCCCCCAGCGAGCCAAGACCTTTCAATCAATACAATATGCGTGTAAGCCTTGACGGATATGAAAATGCATTCATACAGAATATTCAGATTTATCCCGATACCACTTCCATTCAAAATGTATCGCTTGTGCAGAATTTTGAAAATGTCAATATTCCTTATCCGACACTATGGGGAAATTTTCCGTCTAAAATTCCCGAAGCTGAAATAAAGCGTCTGCCCTTTCCAAGCAATCTTGTTGTACTTCCCGAAACGGTCATTCCCGAATTCATAGTAGTTCATGCAGGCGTACCGTCTGACCGTTCCGCACCAAACTACACATTAACTTTTAAAGACTATATCAAAAACGTGGCAAGCAGTGAAATTTATGCAAGCTGGCCCCGTGAGGCTCTCAAGGCAAATATACTTGCCATTCTTTCATTTACTTTGAGCCGTGTCTATACAGAATGGTACAGAAGCAAGGGCTACGACTTTACCATAACAAGCTCGACTGCATACGACCAAGCCTTTTTTTACGGCAGAAATATCTTTCAGGAAATATCGGATATTGTAGATGAAATTTTCACTCTTTATATTTCCCGCCCTGATATAAATCAGCCTCTTTTTACGCAGTACAGTGACGGTATAAGAGTTGTGCGTGAAGGCTGGCTCAGTCAGTGGGGGTCAAAGTCCCTTGCCGAGCAGGGCTATTCTGCTATACAGATTCTGAAAAGGTATTACGGCTTTGATATAATTTTAAAAGAGGCTAAAAAAGTTTCAGGCATTCCTCTTTCATTTTCAGGCGTACTTCAAAACGGCTCCCGTGGAGAGCCTGTCAGAACGATACAGCGTCAGTTAAACAGGATTTCAAATAATTATCCGCTTATCGGCAAGCTTGCCGTTGACGGCATATACGGTCCCAAAACTGCTCAGTCCGTCAGAACTTTTCAGGAGGTTTTTGACCTGCCTGTGACAGGCGTAGTCAATTTCCCCACATGGTACAGAATTTCTGATATTTTCAATGCAGTAAACTCTTGATCATGCATAACTAAAATGCACGATTCATCATCTTAAATCAATGATGAACCGTGCATTCTGCATTAAGAATCTTTTTTAACGGTTTCAACAGCAGAATTTTGGGAAGATACTTTTTCCGTCTGCTCAATCACCTTCTGCACAAACTCCGTATCAACCGTACATTCAATATTGCCGTCAACCACTGCGACTGTCTTATTTTCTTTATTCCTGTAAAATTCAAGCATATAGTCCGTTTCTCCAAACGTCAGCCTGATATAGAATATCTTATTGTATCCATTGAGATTTTCGGGTATTTCCTCTGTCCTCTCCACATTGGAAAGACTTGTTGTAAATCTCATCATGTTTGTATAATCGGCTTCTGTGCCGTTATAATACATACTTGTAATAATATTTTCCTCGTACAAGTCGTTTAATTGATATTCCCTTTTGATAGAATAATCATAAACGGTATCCTGATAAAATATCTCCGCCGAATCCGCCTTGGAAATGTCGGGACTGTATATGGCACTTCCTAAAAACTCCCTGTAAGTCTTATTGTAATGCTTGAATTCATCTTCATCGGCTTTATATATGATATTGCCCTCTTTGTTCATCACATAACAGTTTCCTTCACTGTCACGCTCCGATACAAGTATATTTATATCATTTTCTTCGTCAGTTGAAATTTTTATATCCATGTAAGGTTCGGCAAGTCCAAACTTTTTCATATCCTCTGCCGTCACCTCTGCCGCCGCCACAGTCGAAAGAGTGAAACTATAAAAGTCTGTCGCAAATCCCACCGTTTTTGTAGAATCACATTCTTCCCTGAACGGTGACGACATACAATATTTACCGTCAATTATGCCGTCTTTTCCCTCAGATATGACAATCGGCTTTTCATATCCACTGCCCCCTATTTCCACAGAGGTAATATTCTCCGAATCAGAAAGCTCTCCTGTCAGGCTTTTATCAAACAACTGCAGCTTATCAATGAAAAACATATCAACTGTCGCACTGTTCACAAGATATACATTTTTATTTCCGTCTATGCGACAATATACACCGCTTTTATCGGGGGCTTCATTGCCGAAATACATATTTACTTTTGACGTATCACTGTATATCACTTTGACTTCCACTGACGGTTTATCAAGTCCGTAATCACTGTATTTTTTTCCTGACTTGTCTATTAGTCTTGTTGCCGCCACTGTCTGACATTCTTTGACAAGATTGTCTGTCATGTACTTTGACATCAGTGTATTTTCATATCCCTGCATGGTATAAACAATTGATATTTCTTCATTTTCATCTGCCTTTACCTGCTCGGAATACTTATAGCCCAATAGCTGATATTCTCCGCTTGTATTCTTTATCGTCACGTCATCAACATCACAGGCGGATTTATCCAATAAAATTATATCTGCATTTTCATTTCCCTTTTCAGAGGTATCCTCTGACGGCTGTGCAAGTATCACTCCAAGTGCTATGCCAAGCACGACTACCACTGACGATATGGCTATGATTATTTTTGTATTCTTTTTCATCAAGCAGTCACCCGTTACCTTCCACGCCTTACAAGATACACTGTCAGTCCACAGCCCAGTATCATCAGCGGTATCAATGCATATATTACAAAGCCTATCCAGAATTTTGTTGCCGCATCTGCTTTTATATCAAAGTTTGTTATCACTTTATCCGATACGCTTATCATTTCCGAACTGCGATTATTTATCTGTGCCAGCATTGTCATAATATAACTTCTGTTTCCCAGGGCGTTGACAAAATACGCTTCCGAAAACATCGTTCCCGAGCCTGCCACTATCAGACTTGATTCCTTTTCATCACTTCCCAGAAACGACTGTGCCATTACACATATATTACCTGTTACAGCGTTCTCCATTGACCAGCTGTCATCTGCCGTATATGGCAGTACACCCGACTTTTCCGAGAGAACCAACAGAGGCTCTACACTTTCATTTTTGATATACAGCGGTCTTGAAAGTCCCGTCATTACAGGTGTATATCTGTCTTTGGAAATATTCTCCCTGTACAAGTCCGAACCGAAATCACACACGATATACTCATAATAATTACTTTCATAGTATCTGCTGCCTTCATCATATTCAAATGCAATTCCGTCTGTTACTCCTATTCCAAACATACTGATAAAGCTGTCAAGCTTTTTATGCTCAATGCCCTTTATGTCCGGAACGTATATCAGATTCTTGCCAAAGTTCTCATCATTTACAAGAAATTTTTCAAGCTTCAGCAGTGCATTTTCCGTGAAATCCTTCTCAGGCTCATAGATAATTATCATCTGAATATCACTTTCTATCTCGTCATCTTCAAGTGACAGTTCCGACACTTCATAATTGTTTTCCTCAAGCGTCTGTACAAAATATTCATAGTCCTTTGATGAATTATCCGACACGATTGCTGTCTTTGTAACAGAATCACTCGTCACCGTTACAATGGCATTGTCTATCACCTGCTCCGACTGTGATGATGATATATACTGATACTCTGCCGAATATACCTCGAAGGTAAACAAATCACTTACTTTCAGTATCTTTATTTTATCCCCACAGCTCACGGCAATATCATTCGCACTAAGGCTCGTATCTCCATATACAGACGCTGCTGTCGGATTGGTGACTATATCAACATATTCTACACTTATCTTTCCATCAGAATGTCTGGCAAGCTCATTCGCTATAACCGATGTCTGCTTGCAGTACGGGTCACGGTTTTCATAATCCCTTTTTTCCGACAAAAATGTTATCTTGACATTCTTTTTAACATTCTCGGCTATCTGTCTGGACTGCTCCGTCAATTCAAATGCCTGCATGGAAGTTATATCTGCCGTGAATATACCGTATTTTTCAGTCAGTGCCGATGCTATGATATTGGCAAGTATAATTACCGTCAATGAAAGCACCGTTATGACAACCGAAACAATCGTTTTTTTTGTTTTTCTGCCCAAAGGCTTTTTGGGAGATTTTTCCATTTTTTATTTTTCCCCTTTCATGCCCATCTTCTTCTTTCAATTACCCTCTCGGTAAACAAAAGAAACATTACTGCTATGCTTATAAAAAATACCACGTCTGAAAGTGACACGATTCCCAATGCAAAATTACTGTACTTCGACTGGAACGACAGGGACTCCAATATGCTTTTGAAAAACGGCACTGTCACTGTTGACGATATGGAATCTATCATGCTGATGATTACATTCACTGCAAATGAACCTATTGCAGCTATCACTATATTCTCCGTCAGAGAGGATATAAACAAGCCTACTGCAATAAATGCAGAACCCATCATCACCATCGCAAGAACATTTCCCAATATGACACTCCAATCGGGTGAAGCTATAAAAGTCAGTGCAAGTCCCTCTATGATATACGAAGAAAGGCATATTAAAAGCATTGTCAATGCAGAAAGATATTTTGCAATTACTATGGCAGGAATGCTGACAGGTGCTGTTAAAAGTGCCTGGTCGGTTTTATATTTCCTGTCCTCGCAAAACAATCTCATAGTGATTAGCGGTATGACAAACAACACAATGAAAAACATACTCTGAAATACAGCATACATACTTGACGTGCCTACATTCAGGCACTGTACATAAAAGAAAAATCCACTGAAACTCATAAATGCTGCCGTCACTACATATCCCACAGGTGAGCTGAAATACGATGAAAGCTCTCTCTTTAATATCGCAAACATAAATTATCCCTCCTCATTTCCCGAAATGATATTCAGGAATGTTTCTTCCAATGAACGTCCCTCCGGCTGCATTAAAAGTATTATCCCATCTGCACGGGCTACCGCTTTGGAAACGGCTCTCCTGACATCTGCCGTACTCTCAACGATAAACTCATAACAGCCTTTTTCCGTTTCACCCATTTTTTTCACTTCCGTCACTCTGTCAACACTCTTTAAAACAGAATACAAATTCTGTTCCCTGCCCTCTGCAACAAGCTTTATTTTTCTTGTTTCACTGCCGAGCTTTGTAAGACTTTCCGTGTTTCCGTCTGCTACGATTCTGCCATTATTGATAACGATTATCTTATCACATACAGCCTGTACCTCCGATAATACATGAGATGATAAAATGACTGTATGCTTTTTGCCCAAATCCCTTATCAGCTTTCTTATTTCAATTATCTGTGCAGGATCCAATCCCGATGTCGGCTCGTCAAGTATCAGTACAGGCGGATACCCTAACAGTGCCTGTGCAATTCCCACTCTCTGCCTGTATCCCTTTGACAAGTGTTTGATAATCCTGTCGCTTACGTCATCTATCTGCACCATTTTACATATCTCTTCAATATGCTCTTTCATTGACAATCTGACTTTCTTCAACCGATACATGAATTCCAAATACTTCTCCACCGTCATGTCATTATACAAAGGCGGTATCTCCGGCAAATATCCTATATTCTTTTTTGCCTCCAAAGGCTCTTCTAATATGTCATGCCCGTTTATTTTTACCGTACCCGAATCACTTGATATATACCCTGTTATAATATTCATTGTCGTAGATTTTCCTGCACCGTTTGAACCCAGAAATCCAAGTATATCTCCCTCATCAAGTCGGAAGCTGATATTATCAAGTGCAAGATGCTTTCCATAGTGCTTTGTAATATTACTTACTTCTATCATTCCAATCACCTCAAATATCTATCTCCAATACAACGGGGCAATGGTCACTCCCATACACCTCCGACAGAATATCTGCATTGATAATTTTATCCTTTATCCTGTCCGAAATAATAAAGTAATCTATTCTCCACCCTGCATTGTTTTTTCTTGCGTTAAACCTGTATGACCACCAACTGTATCTCCCTGTTTCATTCGGGTGCATATATCGGAATGTATCAACAAACCCCGAATTTAAAAGTTCCTCAATCTTCCCTCTTTCTTCATCTGAAAAACCTGCATTTCCTTTATTGGCTTTGGGGTTCTTCAAGTCAATCTCATTGTGTGCAACATTCAAATCTCCGCAATAGATAACAGGCTTTTCCTTATCCAGCTCTATGAGATATTTTCTCAAATCCGTTTCCCACTGCATTCGATAATCTATTCTTAATAAACCATCTTTTGCGTTGGGCGTATAGACATTCACTAAATAAAAATTTTCCATGTCAAGAGTAATCATTCTGCCTTCATGCGAATGCTCGTCTATATTCATGCCGTTATATACCACACTCAAAGGCTCTCTTGTCGTAAATACTGCCGTTCCCGAATATCCTTTCTTTTCCGCACTATTGAAATATTTCTTATAATCGTCAAGAGGTACTTCCGCCTGATGTTCCTGCATTTTCGTTTCCTGCAAGCAGATGAAATCCGCTTTTTGCTCATTCGCAAATTCAATGAAACCTTTCTGCATACAAGCCCTTAACCCATTGACATTCCATGATATGAATTTCGTTTCAATCATTCCTTTCTCTTGCATATTCTACAAGATTATAACATAAACTCTTTTCCATAAGCAAGACACTTATAAAATTTAGCATTGAATTTCTTAAATATTCCGCTATAATATTTCTATGGAGATGATATTTTATGAAAAAAATTCTTGTTTTAATGACAGGCGGTACAATCGGCTCTTACTCCGACAACGGCATTATTTCCCTAAAAAAAAATAACTGCCGTGCAGTCGAACTCTTTCAAGAAAAATTTCCCGACTCGGCAGACTTCACAATTATACAACCCTTGAATATATTAAGCGAAAATCTGGAAAAATCCCATTGGGAAACGCTTGTAAATTTCCTTTGCGAAACAGATGTTTCAAACTATGACGGAATTATCATCACTCACGGAAGTGATACACTTTCCTATACTTCCGCCATGCTTTCCATTTGTTTAAGACATTTTAAAATCCCTGTTGTACTGACTGCTTCAAAT
>DBXL01000001.1:43588-44587 GCA_002309275.1 Ruminococcaceae bacterium UBA1213
GTCATCAATGAATTTTCTCACGGCATTTTTACCGTTTACAAAAATTACGGTGACGATTTTGCAACAGTCTATCTTTCAAGCGACGTTACCGAAGCTGACAGATTTGCAGGAAAATTTTCCTCTTTCAAAAACTCCCCTTTCGGAAAAGTCATTAACGGCATTTTTCAAAAAATTTCAAATACACCTGTTCCCGAAATTGCACCGCCTGTTTTTGAAAATAAACTTTCACTCAAAAATGACATCTTGATAATACATCCCTATCCGTCAATGCTTTATTCTGCAATCAATATTCCCGAAAACGTCAAAGCCGTTCTGCACGTCACATACCATTCATGCACCGCCAGAACTCTCGGAAATGAAAATGCACTTGACTTTCTCGAACTCTGCAAAACAAAAAATATTCCCTTTTACATGACAGCCATAAAAAACAGTTCTGTTTATGAAACAAGCAATATTCTTTTTCAAAGCGGTGCTTTGCCAATTTACGATATGTCAAATGAAATGTCTTTCTGCACACTTCTTATAAAATACAATGTCGGTCAAGGAATTTCTCCCTGACCGACATTCTTAATTTCAACTCAATTAAACTTCCGCAATTACTTCCACTTCGCAAAGAACATTCTTTGGGAGAGTTTTTACAGCAACGCATGAACGTGCAGGCTTGCCTGTGAAATACTTTCCGTAGATGGCATTGAAAGCACCAAAGTCATTCATATCTGCCAAAAAGCAAACTGTTTTTACAGCCTTTTCAAGAGATGAACCAGATGCCTCCAGCAGATTTTTCAAATTCTGCATAACCTGCTCGGTCTGTCCCTCAATGGTATCAGCCTCTACATTTCCCGTGGCGGGATTAATGGCAATCTGTCCTGATGTGAAAACCAGTCCATTTGTTTTGATAGCCTGTGAATAAGGTCCTATTGCATCAGGGGCATTTTTTGTGTAAACTACTTCCATTTAAAAAACTTCCTTTCTATTCAGAGTGGAGTGTTGAGAGTGGAG
>DBXL01000103.1:0-573 GCA_002309275.1 Ruminococcaceae bacterium UBA1213
TAGGAATATATCTCCTGTTTGAAAATATGATAGTCAATTACAGACCTGTCATCATGCCGGGCAGTGATTTTCCGGGAGCCTCTTTTCCGTCATCACATACTATGATTGTCTGTATCATTATGGGCAGTGCCGTGATGGTAATAAAAAAGTATATCAAGAAAAAAACACTGCAAAAAGTTCTTACAGCACCCTGCTGTGCCATAATAGCGGTTACGGTTATCGGAAGGCTGATATCGGGTGTACACTGGTTCACGGATATTATTGGCGGAATACTGATAAGCGTATCATTATTGACAGCGTTTTCTTTCATTATAAACAGAGGAGAAGATAAGAAATGAAAAATTACATCATACGTCCTGAAAAACAAGAAGATTACAGAGAAGTCGAGAATCTCATCAGGGAATCATTTTGGAATATTTACCGTCCAGGGTGCAGTGAACATTATGTTATTCATGTACTCAGGAATGATCCGGCATTTGTGCAGGAACTTGATTTCGTGATGGAACAGGACGGCAAAATCATCGGGCAGAATATGTTCATGAAAACGATTATCAATGCCGATGACGGCAGAGT
>DBXL01000103.1:665-810 GCA_002309275.1 Ruminococcaceae bacterium UBA1213
CTTGGATTTGGTGCAGTTCTTTTCGAGGGCAATATCGATTTTTACAGCAAATGCGGTTTTGACTATGCACGCAATTTCAATATCAGATACCATGACTTGCCGGAGGATGCAGATTCATCATTTTTTCTTTGCAGAGAACTGATTA
>DBXL01000103.1:866-2816 GCA_002309275.1 Ruminococcaceae bacterium UBA1213
TGACGTTGAGGAATTTGATAAGGATTTTCTGCCAAAGGAAAAATTGAAACTTCCGGGACAGATATTTTGACGGAAAACGGATAATTTTGAGTTACAAATGATTTTGCTCCACTAAAAAAGCCTGAAATCAAGTGAACGAACACGCTGATTTCAGGCTTTCTTTCATATATTACACAAATGCTTCTATAAGAGTTTTGCCCTGTATGTTTTTTGTAGTCAGGCTGGTATTTTTGCTTTTGTTGAAGCTGTAGGTCAGCATATAGCCCTTATCAAGATGATAATAGTCAAGGTATTTTGCTAACTGCAGTTCTCCCTTTTCGTGATAAGCCTCTCCACGCCATATTTTCAGTTCCACTACAAAACGCTCTCCAAGATAGTCTATAACAATATCCATACGTTCATTGTTGCGTGTTCGGCTTTCAACATAATAATTGCCTGTTCCGTTTATGACAGGACGAATGAAAAGAAGAAATCTCCTTCTGCCTTCTTCTTCACTGAATGACTCTGCCTTACCTTCATAAATATCATCAAAGACCGTAATATAATGTTCAAGCAGTCTATTCATATTTAAGCGACCACCTTCAATGAACATTTCTTTGCTGTCACTGCCTGACCGTGAGATAGGGCTATTCTTCATCTCGTTAAGGCTGAGATAGTAATTATACAGCATCACTTCAAAAATTCTGTTTGAGATTACAGTTGCACCGTCTTTATTAGTAAGAAAGCCGTACATTTCACCGTCCATTGCAGCAACATTGTATATGTTGTAAGCTATACGCTCACCACTGAACAGAATACTCTGTAAAGTATCGCTGAGCGGCTTGTTATCGTAAACCTTGCCCATCAGAGAATCAAACAAGGTGTTTTTCTCTAAAAGAATACGCTTAACCGCTTCACTTATTCCGCTGACCGTCCAAATATTAAGTTCGGTATCAATTATCTGACAAATACGGCTGACAAGAAACGGATAACCACTTGTATAGTCAAAAATCTCCTGAGCTATTTTTGCTGTATCCATGCCTGTATGATGGTCATTTTCATATTCGTCAAGCATTCCGGTAATACCCTCAACAGGCAAACTCATATCAATATTGAAATCTGCGGCTATATTCCATGGGCTATTGAATTTGTGGGCTTCATCCGGGCGGATTTTCCGTTTCAGGCTTTTAATATCGGTAACTCCTGCAAGGATAACGGATTTGAATGTAGGAATACCTCTTGACTGCCTTCTGAGATAGCCGTCCCTGAGCTGAGCAAGAAAATCCAAAAATACCTGATTGTTTGTAGCACTATCGACTTCATCAATAAATAAAACGATTTCCTTTTCGGATTCGTAGCACCAGTCATACAGTGTATCGAATAATTCATCAAGCTGAGCCTGCTCTTCTGTTCGGGAGAGGAAATCGTCTATCTGAATTTTTATGTTGTCGGGAATGACCAGTCCTGCACGAGTTTCTCTTTTCAGCTTTCTGCAAAAGGCTTTGACAAATGTTTGTTCGGAGCTGAATCCGGCATCACCGATACCTTCAAAGCTAAGATTGATTACTATATAATCATCCTGTAAATAATAATAAAGGGCATTCAGTGTTGTCGTTTTTCCGTATTGACGGGCACGGGTGACAGTGAAATAATTGCCGGCATCTACCATAGCTTTCATTTTTACGAGGCGGTCTGTAATATCGACCATATAGTTATTTTCTTTCGTACACACTCCTGTAGTTGTAAAGGTTTTCATATCGCATCTCACCATCTCTATTTAAAACAAAATTAAAAATTGCACAAATATTAACATAATCTGAATACAAGAGAATATAAATATCATAAGTATATCGCACTGTTAAAAAGTTCTGTATTTTCCGTTATTTTTGTATGTTTAATATATTGCTTAATGTAATCAGAATACGATTTATCAATATCTGAATAGGGTAAATGATAGATTTGATGTAAAAT
>DBXL01000098.1:0-3834 GCA_002309275.1 Ruminococcaceae bacterium UBA1213
AAATTTCCGAGATTTCGGAAAACAAAACAGCCTGCACTATTTCAATATCATGTCAAACTTTATTGAATAACCTTGACAGAGTGAAGAAAAATAAATTATCTGTGATACCGTCAGACGCTTGGATTTTGAAAGCAGTCAATGCAGAATTCAGTGAGGGTGAAAGCGTTTTTGACGTGACAAAGCGTGTCTGCATGGAAAATAAAATCCCGTTTGAATTCACGCTTGCACCGATTTATAACACGGCTTATATTGAAGGAATAAATAATATCTATGAATTTGACTGCGGAAGTACATCAGGGTGGCTGTATAAAGTAAATGGTGAGTTTATGAGTTACGGCTGTTCGGATTGTAAATTAAGTGACGGTGACGTGATAGAGTGGGTATATACCTGTGATTTGGGAAAGGACGTTGGAAATGAATATAAAGAGTGAATTCAGCCGATTTCACCCGACAGTGCAGTTTATCTATTTCACGTCAGTGATATTTTTTGCAATGTTCATAAGAGAACCTTTTTTTATCGGAATATCACTGATATTCTCAATATTATACTCAACGTACTTAGACGGGAAAAAGTCACTGAAAGCGATATTTGCCTTTATCGTGCCGATGTTTTTATTGATAGCGGTGATAAATCCGTTATTCAATCATGCAGGGGTGACAATTTTATTTTATCTGCCTGACGGAAACCCTTTTACAATGGAATCGCTTGTATATGGGATTGTATCGGGAGGGCTGTTTTCATGTACAATGCTGTGGTGTATCTGCCTGAGGTATATTATGACATCGGATAAAATCATATATCTTTTCGGCAGGGCTGCACCGAAATTAAGTTTATTGATTTCAATGATATTGAGATTTATCCCGAAATTGTCTGCACATTTCCGAGAAGTCAGAAATGCCCGTAAAAATATCGGCTGTGACATTACAGACGGCAATTTTAAAGAGAGAATTGCAAACGGTGTCAGAGTGATTTCAGCCATGCTTCAATGGGTAATGGAGAATTCCATAGATACAGCGAATTCCCTTGAAAGCAGGGGTTACGGCTTGGCAAAAAGAACATCATTTTCTTTATTCAAGATTGAAAAGCGTGATGTAATTATTATTTTATTGGTGTTGGTATGTGATATATGCGTGATGTGGGGATATTTTGGGGGAATACTGGAATTTGAGTATTTTCCGATGATAAGTGAAGTAAAATGGAATGTGCCGTTGACAGTGGTGTATGTGATGTTGTGCATAATGCCGTTGATACTGGACATGGCGGAGGAAAGAAAATGGAGATATATAGAATTGAAAATTTAACATTCCGTTATGCGACAGCGGAGAAAAATGCACTTGAAAATATATGTTTTTCAGTGGAGGGCGGTGAATTTATCACTGTATGCGGATTGTCTGGGAGCGGTAAAAGTACGCTTTTACGGCAGTTGAAAACAGTTTTACAGCCTTACGGAGAGAGAACGGGAACTATCTATTTTTGCGGAAAGGCACTCTCTGAAACGGATTTAAGAACGCAGTCGGAGAAAATAGGGTTTGTCATGCAGTCAGTGGAGAATCAGTCAGTAACGGATAAAGTATGGCATGAATTAGCATTCGGCTTGGAGAGTCTTGGATTGAAAAATGAAGTGATACGCAGGCGAACAGCGGAAACAGCGGAGTTTTTCGGAATTTCAAAGTGGTTTGAAAAGAGTGTAGATGAGCTGTCGGGCGGTCAGAAACAGATTTTAAATTTAGCGTCTGTAATGGTCATGCAGCCTGAAGTATTGATACTTGACGAGCCTACATCTCAGCTTGATAAAATAGCAGCGGAAAATTTCATATCGCTTTTGGTGAAGATAAATAAAGAATTGGGAACGACCATTATATTAAGTGAGCATAGTTTGAGTGGCATTTATGGAGTAAGTGACAGAATAATCGTCATGTCGCAGGGGAGAATCATTTCAGACGGAAAGCCTGAAATTACTGCCCAAAAGCTGTATGACATGAAAAGCGGAGTATTTGAGAGTCTGCCGTCAGAGGTGAAAGTGCATGAGTATGCAGACGGAAAAAGTAAAAGTCCGTTAAGTGTGAGTGAGGGAAGAAAGTGGCTTGAAGAATTTGCCCTTGCTAAAAAGCTGAATGAAATCAAGATAGAGCCGTATCAAAAGAGGAATGAAAAGCCGATAGCGGAGTTAAAAAATGTATGGTTCAGGTATGGAAGAAATGAGCCTGATATATTAAGGGGAGTAAATTTAGAAATATATGCAGGCGAGATATTAGCGGTAATAGGCGGAAACGGTGCAGGCAAAAGTACAATGCTTTCTGTGATGTCGGGCATACTCAAAGCAAACAGAGGGAAAGTTTTAAAAAGCGGTAAAATATCGGTATTACCGCAGAATCCGCAGGCATTGTTTGTAAAATCGAGTGTCGAGGAAGATTTGAAAGAGATAAAAGAAGATATTGGAGAGGCTGTTGAAATATGCGGATTAGAGGGATTTTTAAAACAGCACCCCTATGATTTATCGGGGGGAGAACAGCAGAAAACGGCATTGGCAAAAGTGCTTTTAACAGAGCCTGAAATACTGCTTTTAGACGAGCCGACAAAGAGTTTGGACAGTGCCTATAAAAAGCAGTTGGCGGAGATATTGAAAGAGCTTGCGGAGAGTGGAAAAGCAGTTGTATTGGTCAGCCATGATATAGAGTTTTGTGCAGAGTATGCGGACAGATGTGTCATGCTTTTCAATGGAGAGATAGTGGGAGAGGGCAGTGCAAAGGAATTTTTCAATGCCAACGGGATATATACAACACCTGTGAGCAGAATGTCAAGGGGAATAGTTAATAATGCGGTGACAGTGAAAGATATTTTATATGCATTGGGCGTGGAAATTCCGGAAGTGCGGAAACCGCCGAAAAAGCATATTGCAATTCAGCCGAAAGAAAAGCCCGTCAAGAGAAAGAGTTTTTTAAGAAAGATATTTTCGGCAGTAACATTTTTAACGGCAGTATGTTTCATGCTGGTGACGGCAGGCATAATAAAAATAAATTTCAATCCGTATTGTGCATACGGGATAATGTTTTTTTCGGCGATTTTATTTATGATAATTTCAGGGGGGAAGTCTGAAAGAATACATATCATTCGGAAAGACAAAAACATAAAAAAACTGTTGATGTCGCTTTTAATTGTATTCATAGCTGTACCATTCACGATATTTTGCGGAGTATATTTTTTTGACGACAGGAAATATTTATTCATATCACTTTTGATAATGCTGGAAAGCATAGTACCGTTTTATGTCATGTTCGAGAGGAGAGCGGTACAGGCAAGGGAACTTGTTTTAATAGCGACGATATGTGCATTATGCGTATCAGGGAGGGCGGTTTTATACATGATACCCGAATTCAAGCCCGTGACGGCATTGGTGATAATATCGGGGGCGGTTCTGGGAAGTGAAACGGGCTTTTTAATAGGTTCGACAACAATGCTTGTATCCAACATATTTTTCGGACAGGGGGCATGGACACCGTTTCAGATGTTCACAATGGGAATGATAGGATTTTTGTCGGGACTTGTCTATCAGAGAGGACTGCTTCCGCAAAATAAAATATCGCTTGCGGTGTTCGGATTTGTAACGGCATTTTTGATATATGGAGGCATAATGAACCCTGCAACCGTGCTGTTGTCGGGAACGTCACTCAACAGCGGAACAATACTTTCTGCATACGCATTCGGACTGCCTGTTGACACCATTCATGCAGTATCGACAGCATTATTTTTGTATATCGGTGCAGAGCCGATTATTTCCAAGATAGAGAGAATAAAATTGAAATATGGACTAATAGCAATTAGCAATTAGCAAT
>DBXL01000098.1:3846-4486 GCA_002309275.1 Ruminococcaceae bacterium UBA1213
GCAATGTGCATTGTGCATTGAAAAAAGTTGGTTGAGTTCGCTTTTTTTAATAAAAAAGTCGAAAAAAGTATATGATTTTATATGAGGAATATGGTATAATAGGAAACAGAATATGTTGCAGGGGTGATTAAGAATGTTATTTGTATGCTACCCGAAATGCACGACCTGTCAAAAGGCAAAAAAATGGCTTGATGAAAATAAAATCGAGTATGTGCAGAGGGATATAAAAACGGAAAATCCGAGTTATGAGGAATTGAAAGAGTGGCTTGCAAAGAGCGGTCTTGACATAAAGAGATTTTTCAATACAAGCGGACTTTTATATAAATCCATGAATTTGAAGGACAAGTTGCCCGAAATGAGTGACGAGGAAAAATTAAGGCTTTTGGCAACTGACGGAATGCTTGTAAAAAGACCTTTGCTTGTATGTGAAAATACGGTATTGGTTGGATTTAAAGAAAAAGAATGGGAATGGTTGAAAGATGAATGATTTTTTACCGATTTCGAGAGAGGACATGATAAAGCGAGGGTGGGAATATGTAGATTTCACGTTTGTGATAGGTGACGCATACGTTGACCACCCGTCATTCGGACCTGCCATTGTAAGCAGAGTTTTGGAAAGTGCAGGTTACAGAGTGGGAAT
>DBXL01000098.1:4548-5834 GCA_002309275.1 Ruminococcaceae bacterium UBA1213
TTTTTAATATCAGCAGGAAACATGGATTCAATGGTAAATCACTATTCAGTGTCGAAGAAAAGGCGTGCAAAGGATTTTTTCACGGCAGGGGGAGTAATGGGAAAACGC
Organism: Ruminococcaceae bacterium UBA1213; assembly: GCA_002309275.1. Classification (GTDB taxonomy): domain Bacteria; phylum Bacillota; class Clostridia; order Oscillospirales; family Acutalibacteraceae; genus UBA1213. The sequence continues at coordinate 4,657 of DBXL01000098.1, forward strand.
CCTGACCATGCGACAGTCGTATATGGAAATTTAATTCGACAGACGTATAAAAATAAGCCGATAATTGCAGGCGGTATTGAAGCAAGCCTGCGGAGAATGGCACATTATGATTATTGGGATAATTGCTTAAAAAGGTCTGTTTTACTGGATTCACAAGCAGATATAGTGTCGTTTGGCATGGGAGAACATTCCATAGTGGAAATTGCAGACGCTTTGAATAATAATATTCCTGTCGAAGAGATAACTTTCATTAATGGCACGGTGTATAAAACAAAGAGTCTGGAGAATATATATGATTATATCGAATTGCCGTCATACAGAGAGCTGAAAGCGGATAAATTGAATTATGCAAGGAGTTTTTACACGCAATATACAAATACCGATCCATTTTCGGGCAAGGTTTTAGTTGAGCCGTATGATGATGTATATGTAGTGCAGAATCCCATGTCAAAGCCGTTGACACAGGAAGAAATGGATAAAGTGTATGCCCTGCCGTATATGAGGACATATCACCCGATATATGAAAAAGACGGCGGAATTGATGCTATTAAAGAAGTGAAATTCAGTCTGGTAAGCAATAGAGGGTGTTTCGGAGGTTGCAGTTTTTGTGCATTGACGTTTCATCAGGGGAGAATTATCCAAACAAGAAGTCATCAGTCAATTATAGATGAAGCAAAAATTATTATCAAAGACAAGGATTTCAAGGGATATATACATGACGTAGGCGGACCGACGGCGAATTTCAGGCATACTTCATGCGAAAAGCAATTAACAAAGGGAGTATGTCCGAATAAGCAATGCTTATTTCCGAAGCCGTGTAAAAATCTGACAGTTGACCATACAGATTATCTGGAATTATTAAGGAAATTAAGGTCGCTTGAGGGCGTGAAAAAAGTGTTTATCCGTTCGGGAATCCGATTTGACTATATCATGGCGGATAAAGATGATACGTTTTTCAAAGAGATGTGTGAACATCACATCAGCGGACAGTTAAAAGTTGCCCCTGAACATATTTCAGATGCGGTTTTGCAGAAATTAGGCAAGCCTGAAAACAGTGTATATAAAGCATTCTGTAAGAAGTATGCGGAGATAAATAAAAAATTGGGCAAGCCACAGTATTTAGTGCCGTATTTAATGTCATCACATCCGGGTTCTACTCTGAAAGAGGCGATTGCATT
>DBXL01000098.1:5840-6424 GCA_002309275.1 Ruminococcaceae bacterium UBA1213
GGCTATATGCCCGAACAGGTGCAGGACTTTTATCCGACACCCTCAACCATTTCAACGTGTATGTATTATACAGGCGTTGACCCGAGAACGATGGAAAAGGTATATGTTGCCAATGACCCGCATGAAAAGGCTATGCAAAGGGCATTGATACAGTACAGAGAGCCGAAAAATTATGATTTGGTGCATGAGGCACTTGTGAAAGCTCATAGGACTGATTTAATAGGCTTTGATAAAAAGTGCCTGATAAAGCCGAGAAATACAAAAGATTTCAATTCAAAAAAGAAGTCCGAAAAGCCTTTGACGGAAGAAGAAAAGAAATATGGAATTTCGTTTGAGAAATATGACATGATACAGAATGCAAACAAAAGCGACAAGCCGAAAAAGAAAAAACGGAGATGAGTGCCATGAACAAAAAATTATTTGTCAATGGGACAGTAAAATTTTTATCGGGAGTTTTACTGGTTGGATTGCCGTTATTTTTGTCGGCAGGAAGTTTCAGTTATTGGAATGCATGGCTTTTCATGGGAATTTTATTTATCCCGATGTTCATAGCAGGCTTGATTTTAATGAAGAAAAATCCGTAT
>DBXL01000098.1:6612-6994 GCA_002309275.1 Ruminococcaceae bacterium UBA1213
GAAAATACATATCTGTCGAGAACGATAGAGGTGCAGGAAAATCAGAAAGTCATAGATACAGGCTTGTATGGAATAGTACGACACCCGATGTATGCGGTGACATTGCTATTATTTTTGTCCATGCCGATAGTGCTGGGTTCGGTAATATCTTTCATCGTTTTTCTGGCATATCCGTTTATCATAGCAGGCAGAATAAAGAATGAAGAAAAGGTGCTTGAAGAAGGTCTTGCAGGCTATAAAGAATACAAGCAGAAAGTAAAATACAGGTTAGTGCCGTTTATATGGTAAAAAGTTACAGGAGGTAATAAAAAATGTTGCTGACAGAAAAAAGAAATAACCCGAATGACAGATTTGAATATGTCTATGAACAGGGCGGAACGGA
>DBXL01000036.1 GCA_002309275.1 Ruminococcaceae bacterium UBA1213
GCAACGAAACCGAAGTAGTCAATACCGTTGTGCGTGTCCGTGAAATGAACTATGCTCCAATGTTTTATAACAATGAGCAGGCTCTCCGCTATGTTATCAAGTTTGCATATATTATCTGTATTGACTATTATCTGAAAGTGGAAGAACTACCGACAGGTCACGGTATAGCCGATGTTGTATTCATTCCAAAACGTGATACCGCACTTCCTGCTATGATTGTTGAATTAAAGTGGAACGAAACAGCAGACAGTGCCATTGAACAAATCAAAGAAAAAAGATACCCGACTATTTTAGAGGGATATTTCGGTGAAATGGTGCTTGTAGGCATCAACTATAACGAAAAGTCAAAGAAACATTCCTGTAAAATAGAAAAAATCAATGTCGATTAACGGTATATGATATAAAAACGTGAGTTTGATAGTTATAAAAATATGGCACCCCGAACTTTCCTGATTTTAATGGAGAAGTTCGGGGTGTTTCTGTATTTTTTAATCAAGGCTGAGTGTCCACTATTTTTAAATCCGTACCCTTGATCATAGAAGTTATTTTTTGTTCATCATCAAGGTGCATAACATATATATTTACACCTTGTTCTTGTAATGCAAGCAAGATATCCAAATTATCTTCTATGTACAAATGCACACCCGTATTATATGCGGAAATTTCGGTATAGAGATATTTACAGCTTGTATTTTTTTGTTTTAAAAAAGCAATGAACGGCTCAAGGGTATTGGTATCTCCTGTATAAACAACCAAATTATTCCTTACCAATAAACCGTATCCAAAACAGTTGCCGGCGTGTGTTTCCGAATGTGTTGTGGGAATGGCATCAATAAACCAGTGCTTATGAAAATTTTCTGTCAGCACAATCGAATATGCTCCGTTGTGACAGCCTTCCATTTTATCGAGCAAATATGTCATGTGTTCCATGATTTCAGGTGTAGGGCTGACGATAATAACGGGCAATTTCAAAATAAAATAAGCATAATGTATCAATGTACCAATGCCGCTTATATGGTCGCCGTGAGTATGTGTAATCAGAATATAAATGGTTTCTGCTCCGTCAAAATCAATTTTTCTGAATTTCGGAAAAGCCTCCAAAGAAAAATCAATCAGAATCATATCTTTACCGTCTTTAAAATAGGCACAAGTATTGTCATCTGCAAAAGCAGAACCTTTACCCAAAAAATTCAACATTGCCTCATCTCTCCATAATATTATTTTTATCATATACCGACTGTGTTTATTATTTGTCAATACAATCATCAATTTCTATACTTTTTGAAATTTTCTGCCTGTTCCAAAACTTCCTTGTAAACATCATCTATTGTTACCGGAGGATAACCAAATTCATCAAGCAGCAATATCAAATCAACCTGTAAAGTTGCTTTTATATCCTCACGGGTTGCCCAATCTGTATAACGTGATTTATCGTCAACGATAACTTTTATTCTCTTTGAAAGCTCTATCATTTTATCTTTTGGATAATCAAATTCATATTTCCTTGCAACAGCTTCAAGAATATCATAAAATGCTTTCTCCTCAAAGTTGATACCCATATCTGTAAATGAATTTTTGTCTGCTTTCAAATCGGCAAGAAGTTTTGCAAGCTGTTCTGCCACTTCGTCAAGAACTTCATTCGCATAAGCCTCATCACGACGGCGATTATTATATTCATCAACTGCCTGTTTCATTCTTTCTCCGAATTCAACAGCTTTTATTTTATTGACCTTTTTGTATTCTTCAATAGCTTGTGAAAGAAGTCTTTGCAATATCTTGATTTTTGTATTTGGCAGCTTTATTGCATTAATCTTGTTCGTATATTCGTCACTGAAAATATCGACTTCAATATGCTTGCCGGATTCAAATAATTCTTCAATTCCGTCAGATTGAATCGCACCTTCAAGCAATTCTCTGACACGGGCATTCATTTGTACCGTGTCGGGTGCATTACCCTTTGTCAGCTTGAAAAGAACAGACCGAACCGCACAATAAAAATGAATATAGTCTTTGTCTTTATCTGTCAATTTTTCACTGGAACTGCATAAATTAAAGGCTTGTTTCATTCTGCGGACAGCCGCCATAAACCGCTTTTCAAGTTCATCGGATAACTGTACATACTCCACCGCCCTATTGATACATTCAAGCTGCTGTTTCGGTGTGCCGTTGAAAAAGTCACTGCTGTTGAACTTATGAAATATACGTGCAAGCACCTCAAGCTGATTTTTTACTATGTTTATAGATTGCTCTACGCCTTCAAATTCTTCACTTTCAAAATTTGTGTATTTGCTCAGGGCAATATTCATATTTTTCTTGATTCCAATATAGTCAACAATCAGCCCTTTATCCTTGCCCTCATAAACACGATTGACACGGGAAATTGTCTGAATAAGAGTATGCTGCTGAATAGGCTTGTCAATATATATCGTGTCAAGTGCCGGAACATCAAAGCCTGTCAGCCACATATCCACTACAACAGCAATTCTGAAATTTGACTTGATATTCTTGAACTGCCTGTCAAATTCCTTGCGGTCATCACTCGTGCCAAGCATATCATACAGCTCCGGTACATCATCTTTATTTCTTGTCATTACAAGCTTTATCATTTCAATCGGTTTTAATTCTTTCTTGTCTTTATCACTCAATTCTACTCCATCGGGACAAATTCGCTTTTCTGTCCATTCCGGACGAAGTTCCTCTATGATTTTATAAAAACGATAGGCTATTGTCCTGTTCATGCATACAAACATAGCTTTTCCGGCAACCGTTGCACCCTCTCTGACACGGGTTTCATAATGCTCTATAAAATCTTCCGCAACAGCCCTCAGCCTGTCAGAATCGCCTATGATAACATCTAATTTTGCAACTGCTTTTTTACTTTCTTCTATCTGATACTCATTTGCACCCTCAACCGCACATTTATCATAATATTCTTCAATTTCCTGTACTTTTTCCTGATTCAAAACAACTTTCGCCGCCCTGCCGTCATAAACAAGATTCACTGTGATACCATCTGCTACTGCTTCCGTCATCGTGTAAGAATCAACTACTTTGCCGAAAACTTCTATTGTCGCATCAATCGGTGTACCTGTAAAGCCGACATAAGTTGCATTCGGTAATGAATCATGCAGATATTTTGCAAAGCCGTATGTCTTAATAACACCGTCAGTCGTTATTTTCAGTTTTTGTTCAAGATTGACCTGACTTCTGTGTGCCTCGTCCGAAATGCAGATAACATTACTTCTGTCTGTAAGCAGCTTCAAATCTTCCGAAAATTTCTGGACAGTGGTAAGATAAACTCCTCCGCTTGTCCTGCCCTGCAATTCTGTACGCAGCTTTTCACGGGAATCTATACTGACTACCGTTTCATCACCGATATATTTTTTTGATGATACGAACTGCTTTGAAAGCTGGTCATCAAGGTCTGTCCTGTCTGTTATGAGAAGAATTGTCGGACTGTGAAGCGATTTTGTTTTCATCAGCATACGGGTAAGAAAAAGCATTGTATAGCTTTTTCCGCAGCCTGTCGCACCGAAATATGTACCGCCTTTTCCGTCACCGTCGGGGCGAAGATGAAGTATGATATTGTCAAGCAGCTTTTTGGCTGCAAAAAACTGCGGATAACGGCAAACTATTTTCAAATCTCTGTCCGAATTGTCGGGGAAATAGATAAAATCTTTCAGTAAAGCAGTCAGCCTGTCTTTGCGGAACATTCCCTTTACCATTGTCAAAAGTGAATTTATCCCGTCAAGTTCCTTATCGTCAGATTCTACTTTCCGCCATGAATAGAAAAAATCATAGGGTGAGAAAAGTGAACCGTATTTATTATTTGCACCGTCACTGATGACAACAAAAGCATTATATTTGAACAATTCGGGAATATCACGCTTATACCGCACCGTAAGCTGAGTAAATGCGTCTGCAACAGTGGTTTCTTCACGGACAGCACTCTTGAATTCTATCACCACAAGCGGCAGACCATTCACAAAAACAATCGCATCGGGTATCCTTTTTTGATTGTTCATACCCTCAATTTCAAACTGATTGACAATCTTGAAAATATTATTTTCAGGCGTTTCAAAGTCAAGCAGACTGATATAAATATCTTTTTTGTTCCTGTCCTCACGGTTGAGAATAAAGCCGTCACAAAGCAGCTGATAAAAAGTTTTGTTAGCCTCGTAAATCGTGCCTGAAATGCTTTTGAGGTTCATAATGATACCGTCAATTTCGCTGTCGGTAATATCGTGGTACTGTTTTTTGAGAAAGGCTTTCAGTTCAGCCGTCAGCAGCACTTCCGACAGGTCACGGCGGGCTATTTTTTCACCGTTGACATAGGTATATCCCTCGTCTTTAAAAAGCTCCATCACTGCCATTTCTAATGTATGTTCATTAAAGATTGACATTTCCTCACTCCCAAAACTTATTATTCAGAGTTTATCTCTGCATTCAAAAGTTAACTTTGATATTACAAAACATTTCAGTTTCTCGTCCTTGCTTATTATATTTTTTTGCATTCTTCTCCAAGTGTTCAGGAATTTCAATAAGTTTTAACTCATTCATCATAATAAGTAATGTATAAATATCATTAAAGTTTCCATCAAGTTGCTTATCTGTAACTGTTATATATACAACAAAGTCATAAATTGTTGAACACGAATAGCAATAAGTACGCCATTCATCACTCGTGATTACTTTTTTGATTTTTAAAGATAAATCATTACTTTTAACAACATCAACATAAGAAAAATTATCCATTTTTTTCTCATTGAAATTTAACTTTCTATACTCTAAATCAAAAATTTTTTCATTTGTTTTAGAATCAATGCGGTAGACTGGTATCAAATTTATCTCACAAAGATAATCAAAGAAATCAAGCATAAAATTATGAAGTTGTAAAAATTCTTTATCATTGAGAAAATTTTTGCCATTAATATAAAAGTGCGTTCCATTATTTCTCAACGCTTGTAATAGTTTTAAACTTTTTTCATAACTATTTTTTCCTATTATTTTATTTGCTTTTCCAATAAGTCTATAAAATGGAATAGAACTAAAATAATTCAAATTATCTGAACCATTTTTTTCTAAGTCCTCAAAAAATTGATTCAAGTTATGAGAAGCATAGTATTCAGCACGTAAATTTGCCATATCAGCGTTCTTAACCTTTTTTATTTCTGCAACATCATGATCATTTTTGTCAAGTAGTATTTGTTTTAAAAATAATTCTACAGCATTGTGAAGTGAAGAAACAAATTGCTTTTTATATTTTATTGTTGCATAGCCCTGTTTGATATAATCATGATATTCAATAGCAGAACTCCACGATTCATAAGCATTATCAAGTAATATTTTCCTCATATTTTTTTCCTCCTTCAAATGATAATTTAACGGCTTAATTGAGAAAGTATAATAATGAGCATTTTCCGCAATTCGTTTATTTCGTTATTGTTTTTTGATATAGTTTCCTCTATCTTTTGAAATTGAGAGTTAATCTTTTGAATAACTCTCTGTGATATTGGTATATCAAAAGAAATTTTCTGCAAATCCTTTATAGGAAGTTGTGGCTGTGCTGAACCCGACCTANNTATTGCGGTTTTCATATAATTGCTTTTCAGTAAAGCATATAAATAATAAGTCTGAATTTTTGATGATTTACTGCGAATAATAAGCATACCTGAATTTATACGAATGTTCTCAAAAGGAATATAATTATCGTAAAGTGCAATATTTCCCAAAGTACCACGAGAAGTGAGAACAATGTCAAATCTTTGTAAATGCCCTTTATTCATAGCTTTGTCCTTTTCCTCTGTTACAAACATACATTCACTAAAATCAAAACCATTTCCTGTAACATTTGAGGCATTAAGAAATAAACAATAACCACTTGAAAAAAATTCTTCATAGGTAGGATAGTTTTTACCTCTATCTCCATCTATAAATTCGACTATTTCTTCAAGAGAAATAGGAACGGTATTTTCAAAATTAGTAATTTGCCTTAAAATAATCTGTTCAGTAACCGCTAAATTATCATTTATCCGCTGT
>DBXL01000216.1:0-2493 GCA_002309275.1 Ruminococcaceae bacterium UBA1213
TTGAATTATATCATCATTAAAAAAAGTCAATGAATTCTTCGTGAGATGACAGATTTCTTTGTGAATGCCGTTTGATACGGATTTCATTATTGAGGGCTGTTTTCAGATTTGCTGTATATTACAAGCAGAAACCTCAGACAAAATGGACTGCCAAACAGGACTTCAGCAAAAAAGCTGTGTAAGTTCATTTAAAGAACCTACACAGCTTTTTACGTTCTCACCGCAATATGCAATGTCACCTGCAGAACGTTCAGAGATAGATTATATCAAGATTTTTATATGGCTGCTGCCGTCTTTATCTTTTTTAACAATAATCTGCTTATCAATCTGATTTTTCAGCTCTGACACATGAGAGATGATTCCTATGAGTTTATTGTTTTGGGACAGTGTGGAAAGTGCTTTCATCGCCTGATGGAGAGATTCTTCATCAAGAGAACCGAAACCTTCATCTACGAACATGGTATCAAGACAGATTCCACCTGCCGAAGCCTGTATTTCATCAGATAATCCCAATGCAAGTGACAAAGATGCTTTGAATGCCTCACCGCCTGAAAGCGTTTTAACATTTCTTTCCGAGTGGGTGTGATGGTCGATAACATCAATATCCAGACCGCTTTTGGATTGATTATCCCTTGCTTCACGCCGTCTTTTCATTTCATATTGATTGTCCGACATCATCAGAAGGCGTTTATTGGCACGTTCCAGTATCCTGTCAAAATACGTTTGCTGGATAAATGTTTCAAGGCTTAACTTTGCTTTGCCTAAAATACCGCCGTTTGCCGTATCCGACAAAGGTTTGATACACTGCAATTTTTTCTCGGCTGTAAGTGAATTTTCAGTTTGTTCCGATATATTTTTCAGTATGTTTTCATTGGCATTTTTCCTTATACTTATTTTTTCTTTCTGACTTGAATATTCTGTTTTCTGCTTTTCGAGTTCTATTTTATGCTGTTTTTCGGTTTCAATGTCAATTTCCACTTTATCTTTGAGATTTTTTTCATTTTCTTTGATGGCGGAATCATATCCTGAAATTTTATTTTTACAGTCAATTACATTGTTTTCGGCACGTTTTATTTTCTCCGAAATGTCTTTCTTAATATCAGACAATCTTTTTATCTCTTTTTCTGCAGAGAGTTTTGAAGCAAATTTACTCAATTCTTCCGAAAGCTCTGAAACACGTTTTTTCTCGCTGTTTCTTGTAGCCTCATCAGCTGATTGTCTGCTTTTTAAGTCCGCTTTTTTGTCTGCTATTGCAGATAACTCTTTTTCTTTGTCGGGAATCTGTTTTTCAATTTTATTTTTTCTCTGGATATTGTTTTCTATCTCTTTAAGTTCTGTTTCAATTTCACTGAGTTTCTCTTTGCATAATAACTTCTTTTCGGAAAGTAATTCGGGGATTTTATCAAAATCAATTTCACCGAATATTTCCTCTGCATTGGCAGAGATAGTTTTTCTTTTTTCATTAAGTGAGGCATTCAGTTTTTCCGCTTTGTTGCTTGCCGTTACTGCCAAGCTGTCTGCTTTTTCCATGTCAGCCTTCAATTTGTTAAGTTCCTGTTTGTCAGGAACATTTTCAGGCTTTACGGCAAGACAGGGATGTGAAAGCGAACCGCATACGGGACAAGGCTGTCCTTCGTGAAGATTTTCAGCTAAAATGCCTGCCTGTGCATCAAGATATGCTCTTTCGTGATGGACGTATATTTCTCTTTTGCTTTCCTTGACACTTCTTTTCTGAATATAATCTCTCTGAGCCTCTTCCAGATTTCTTTCAGAGATTGAAAAATCAGATACATCTTTTTCTAATTTCGATACCTTTGTGATATTATCATTCCGTTCTTTTTTCTCGGATTCAAGTTTTTCTTTTTTGACATCACAATTTTTAAGTGATTCAAGTTCCGATTTCAACGCACTGATTTCCTTTTTCAAATCTTCTTCCAGTTTACCGCATTGTGTCAACTGCTGTACATACTTTTCTATCCTTTTATCAAGTTCGGAAATAATTTTCTGTTTCCTGCTGAGTTCATCATATTTTGGAAGCTGTGACTCCAGAACATTTATTTTTTTGGTGAGTTCATCAATTTCAGGTTCTCTTGATTTGGCATTTTCAAGCTCCATCTGCAATGCTGACAATTTTTCTTGTTCCTGTGACAGCCTGCTTGTATTGTCCTGTAATGCCTGCTGATGTTTATGGTATTCTTCCGCTTTTTGCAAAAGGCTGTTAATATCAGTGATTTTTGTTTCAACTTCTTTTTGTATTGCCGTCACCACATCATATTTGACGTTATCACTTTTAATAAGTTTATCCAGCAGTTCAATTATCTCACCGACGGGCATTTGACCGTTTTTGGCTTCATCAACGTCCATTTTGTAATAGTCATTTGATTTTATACCGGAAATATACTGTTTTATGCTTGCCTGAATTGCCTTGTTTTCATCTTCAATTTCTTTCTTTTTGTATTTCAGTTTTTCCTGAAGTACGGCATAATTGTCCGT
>DBXL01000216.1:2537-4365 GCA_002309275.1 Ruminococcaceae bacterium UBA1213
AACTCTCCTTGTGCAATCATGGCGATTTGTGCAAACTGGCTTCGGTCTATCCCCAGAATATCATTGATTTTTTGGTTTATCTCTTTGGGCTTTGACAGAACGCTTTTGTCCGGGCATATCAATTCCGCTTTTGCTGTTTGTTTCGTCATTCCGTCACCTTTTGCCTTGGGGCGTTCATATTCCGGATTGCGTTTGACGGTGTATATTTTTCCACTGTATTCAAATTCAAGTGATACTTCCGTAGGTGTTGACGGGCTTGCCGCCTGTGAACGAAACATTTTGGGATCATCTCTGTTATCCCCGCTGGCTTCACCGTATAAAGCATATGTAATGGCATCAAAAATCGTTGTCTTGCCTGCACCTGTATCGCCTGTAATAAGATACAGACCGCTTTTTCCAAGTTTTTCAAAGTCGATTTCCGTTTTATCCGCATAAGAACCGAATGCCGAAATCGTCAGTTTCAAAGGTCTCATGAATTTCCCTCCCATATTTCTTTGATAAGTTCCTGCATGAACTCTGTCTGTTCGGCAGTCATGCACATTCCGTTCTGTTCTTCATACAGTTTGGCAAAGAGGTCAAGCGGCGATTTGTTTTCCACATCACTTTGGCTTAAATCTCCTATCTGGGAATAATGGCGTGTTCGTGTATTGTCATATTCTAATTTCATGATATTTCTGTAAATCTCACGCAGTCTGTTCAGAGCATTTTCAATGTCATTTTCATCTGTCAGTATAATGTGTGTATAATCTTCACGGTATGATGTGTTTTCATAAAATTTCTTTTCCGTGAGTTCACTGAATGTTCCTCTGAGCGTTACCATTTCATGCAGGGGCAAAAGCGGTATTTCTCTGACTGCAAGAATTCCTTTTTCACGCATTTCAACGACAGTTACAGATTTTCTGTCTTTTTCTTCCGAAAAGGAATATTTCAGCGGTGTGCCGCTATAACGGATACGATTTGTTCCGACATTCTGCGGACGGTGAAGATGTCCGAGTGCAACATAGTCGAAATCATCAAATACAGACGCATCGACATTATCCGAACCGCCAATGGAAATATCTTCTGAATCGGAACGCTCTGCTCCTGTCACAAACTGATGTGTGACGAGAATATTTCTTTCGCTGACGTTTACATTCATTTGACTGACTGCCATTCTGACAGCATCTGTATAGGAGATGTTTTCATCACTTTCAAAAGCCGTACGCACATGGACAGGCTTGATAAACGGCAGCATATAAATATTGACAGCACCGAAATTGTCTTTCATTGTGAATTTTGCTGTATCCTTTTGATATACAGGGGAAATATGGATACCGATTTTGTCAATAAGCCTGTTGCCGAAAGCCAGACGTTCGGCAGAATCATGGTTTCCGCTTATGATAAAGACCTGTAAATTTCTTTCTGCAAGTTTTACAAGGAATTCATCAAGAAGTCCGACAGCCTCTGACGGTGGTATCGATTTGTCATATACATCTCCTGCAATAATGATACCATCGGGCTTTTCTTCGTCGATTATCGGAAGAATCTTTTTGAATAATATATCCTGCTGATCTTCGAGCATAGAAAAACCATTCACTTTTTTTCCGATATGCAGGTCGGATAAGTGAATTAATTTCATTGTTGTCACCCTCTCAAAAAATTTTTTATATTAAGGGTATTATATCAAAAGTTTATATAAAAGTCAAAATTTTATAGTATATTTTTGGGGGCTGTAAAAAGAAGATATATACTATAAATGAGCAAATTTAAAATTTTTCGTGAAATTGCACAAATATTTGCTGTCCGGACCCCTCCACCGCCGCAGTCGCAAATCGGTTGGTGTATTTTT
>DBXL01000140.1 GCA_002309275.1 Ruminococcaceae bacterium UBA1213
CTTGGAATCAATCTGATCATAGAGCTTGCCAAAAAAGCGGCAGCCGTATTCGGTGACAGCTTTGATGTGGAGATAGTGGAACAGCACCATAATCAAAAATTAGATGCTCCGAGCGGAACGGCACTTATGATAGCTGACGCTATATCGGAAGTAAAGACAGATGCAGAGTATGTATATGACCGCCACTCTTACAGGAAAAAGAGAGATAAAAAAGAGATAGGCATACATTCTGTCAGGGGCGGAAATATAGTGGGAGAGCATGAAGTGATATTTGCAGGACAGGACGAAGTTCTGACAATAAGTCATTCCGCCCGTTCAAAAGCGGTATTTGCAGTAGGAGCATTGAATGCTGCTGTGTATCTCAAAAACAAAACTGCAGGAATGTATAATATGACGGACCTGCTGAAAAATTCATAATGAGAGGAGGTATTTCATGAAGCCGGATATAGTTATAAGTGACGATATAACCCTGATAACATTGCAGAATATCCCTGCTGATATGGATTTTGTATCGGGTGTCTTTGAGAATATAGCGGAAATGGGTGTCGATGTAGATATGATTTCCCTGTCGCCAGTGCAGAGTTCAAAGACCAGCCTTTCTTTTACGATAGATGATGATGATTTAATGAAGATACTTGGCTATACTTCCAAGATGAATGACGGCACGATAAAGCCGATAGTCAGCAGCGGAAACTGTAAAATATCCGTAAATGATCCGGGCATGGAGAATTGTCCGGGCGTAGCCGCAAGGATATTCAGATGTGCGGCAGATGTCGGAACGGATATAAGGCTCATCACAACGAGTGAATCACAGATTTCACTGCTGGTAACAAAGTCTGATTTTGACTCGGCATATGCAGCCATACAGAATGTGATATAAAATAGAAATGCCTGTCGCTGAAATTGCAGCGGCAGGCATGATTTTTTAGTTGACGGCATCAAGGAGAGCCTGAATTTTATCGGTTTTTTCCCATGAAACGCCTAAATCTTCCCTGCCCATGTGACCGTATGCAGAGAGGGGAGTATAAATAGGCTTGTCAAGTTTGAGATTTTTGATAATAGCGGCAGGTCTGAGGTCGAATACTTTATTCACGGCATTAGTGAGAATTTCATCAGAAACCGTGCCTGTACCGAATGTTTCAACGAAAACGGAAACGGGCTTTGCAACGCCTATGGCATAGGAAAGCTGTATTTCACATTTTTTGGCAAGCTTTGCGGCAACGATATTTTTGGCGACATAGCGAGCGGCATAAGCGGCACTTCTGTCAACCTTTGTAGGATCTTTACCGGAGAAAGCTCCGCCGCCGTGACGTGAATAACCGCCATATGTATCGACAATAATTTTTCTGCCAGTCAAGCCGGAGTCGCCGACAGGACCGCCTATAACAAATCTGCCTGTGGGGTTTACGAGAATTTTTGTATTTTCGTCAATGAGGCTTTCAGGGATTATCGGGGTGATAACATTTTCAATCAGGTCTTTTTTGATAGTGGGAATATCCACATTTTCAGAATGTTGTGTAGAGATAAGAACGGTGTCAATTCTTACCGGAGAATCATTTTCATATTCAACAGTGACCTGTGTTTTTCCGTCGGGACGGAGATAGGGGAGAGTTCCGTTTTTACGGACATCTGTAAGACGTTTTGCAAGCTTGTGTGCAAGGGAAATGGGGAGAGGCATGAGTTCGGGAGTTTCATCGCACGCAAATCCAAACATAATGCCCTGGTCGCCTGCACCGATTTGATTCAGTTCATCATTATCGCCGTCACGGGATTCAAAAGCAGCATTAACGCCCATAGCAATGTCGGCAGACTGGTTATTGAGAGAAGATATAACTGCACAGGCATTTCCGTCAAAACCGCTTTCGGGAGAGTTATAGCCAATATCAGCCATAGCTTTTCTTGCAATCTCCTCGACATTCACAGAGGCATTGGCAGAAATCTCACCCATGATATGAATAAGACCTTTGGCAGCGGTGACTTCGCAGGCAACGTGTGCATTTGAGTCCTGTGAGATAAGTGCATCAAGTACGGAGTCTGAAATTCTGTCGCAGAGCTTGTCAGGGTGTCCTTCCGTAACGGATTCGGATGTAAACAAAAATTTTGCCATTTAAAAAACTTCCTTTCAATTTTAAATTCCATTAAAAAAGCTGTCCGGCACAAAGCCGAACAGCTATCAGAAAACGCTCATCTTTCGGCATATATACCGCAGGACTTGGCACCTTACAAAAAAGCAGGTTGCCGGACTTCACAGGGCCTGTTCCCTCAGTCACTCTTGATAAGTGGTATTATTCAATTTGCAGAATGGATTATATCACATAGTTGCGGAAAAGTCAATAGTTTTATTCATATTCAAGTAAAGGATCGTATCTTATGCCATCATAGCGTGTTTCAAAATGCAGATGAGGACCTGTTGAATAGCCTGTTGTACCTACATATCCGATAACTTGTCCGGCTTGTACTTCCTGACCGACATCAACAATGATTCCGGAGAGGTGTGCATAGACGGAAATTTTTCCATTGCCATGGTCAATCATGATATAATTTCCAAACCCGCCGCCGCAGCCGCAGCTATACTCTTTTCCGTAGTCATGGGGGCATATAATGGCGGCATAAATGATTGTACCCGCTGCACAGGCAATGACATTGGCACCGTATATGCCTGCACCGGCTATATCAATGGCTCCGTGTATGCCGTAATATCTTTCTTCGTCAAAGAGTGCAGTCAGATAGGTGAATCCCGGACATGGCCATACATATTCATTGTTGGAGGGCTGAGCAAGTATTTCTGTGATATTGTTTTCTCTGGCGATACGCTGTTGTTCGAGCATACGGGCAATACGTTCTTTACGAGCCTTTTCAGCTACCTCTTTATTATACTGGTCAAGAGCTTCTTCAAGGGCTTTCTGACGCTGTTCATTTTCTTTCATATCATCTCTCATGTCATGATTTTCAGCAATGAGTTCTTCAATGAGAACCTGATTTTCGGCAGAAAGTTCATTGATTTGTTTTTTATTTTCTTCAAGGGACTTTTTTTCTTGTTCGACATCGGCTTTATCCTGTTTAAGCTGTTTTTGTTCCTGGCTTATGACATCCATTTTTTGCTGTAAGTTGTTGATAAGGTTGGAATCATAGTCAGACATACTTTTTATCATTTGTGCCTTGTCGATGAAGTCAGAAAAGCTTTTTGCACCGAGAATGATTTCAAGAGAAGAGGTATCGCCTGCCATATAGACGGCTCTGAGTCTTGTACGGAGGAGGTTAAGGCGGTCTGCAATTTCTTTTAATTTTTCATCAATAAGGACCTGCTTTTGCTTTATGCCCTCGTTGAGAGTTTTAATGCGTTCATTGCTTTCTTTTATTTTTTGGCTCAGCTCCTGAATTTGTCTTTGAAGCTGCTTGCTGTAAAGTTCCTTATCTTTGATAGTTTTCTGATTTTCGGAAATACGCTCAAGGATAGAGGAATTTTCACTGGCGAGTCTTTCTCTTTCAAGGGAGTTTTCCTCAAGGTCAAAGGCAAAGGTATTCTGAACGGTTGCAGTGGTGAGAATTACAGACAAAGCTGCAAGAGCAGAAGTGAGTTTGATAAATTTACCAGCCAATAATTTCTCCTCCTTCTTTTTTGAGGTAGCGAGTGATAGATATAATACTGCCGATAATGCCAATAAGTAAGCCTGCAGAGGACATTACAATGAAAGTAGGAATCATTATCTGTTCAACGGTAAAAGTAGATTCACCGATAAAGCCGATAATACCTGCAGCAGCGTTTCTGACAGGCATATAAACACTGCATATCACGCCTGCGGCAGCAAGACCTGATATAAGACCGATTACCATAGCCTCTATCACAAACGGGACTCTGATAAAAGAATTGGTTGCCCCGACAGATTTCATAATGCTGATTTCATAGCGTCTGGAATACATGGTCATTTTAATGGTGTTGGATATGATAAAGAGGGTTACAAGGGCGAGGATAAGCACTACCCATGAGCCGACTATGGTAACGAAATAATTGAGTTTTGTAAGTTTTCCTGCAATATCGCTTCTGTCGCTGACAGCACTGACACCCTCAATTTTTTTAATTTCCTCGACCGTATTTTTGTATTGAGAGAGGTCCTGGAGTTTTACTTTATAGGCATTTCCAAAGGGGTTGCCGTCGTCCTGCATACTTTCATAGATGTTTCCGAGAACCTGTTCATACTGTTTCAAAGCATCTTCTTTTGAGTAAAAGCTGTAGGATTCGATATTTTTGATTTTGGAAATCTGAGAGCCGAGTTTTATCGACTGCAAATCATTCAGGTCATAGTCAAGATAGACGGTTATCTGGTCATCATCTCCGATTTTGGAGATAAGATGTGTTACATTGAATGATATGAGAAAGGCAGCACCTGTGATGATAAGGCATGAAACAAGTACAATGACAGATGCCAGTGACATCATTCTGTTAGTCCAGATGTTTTTGAAGCCCTCTTTTATGAGATAGAAAATTTTCATTTTTTATCCGCCTCCGTTCTGTGATACTTGGTCGGATATTTTTCATCGCTTTTGATTTCACCGTCTTCAATGGTGATAATGCGTCTTCCAAATTCTTTTACAAGGTCATGTTCGTGTGTGACGATGATAACAGTAGTACCTGTTTGATTAATTTCAACAAGGAGTTTCATAATGTCAAAGGAGAGTTCCGGATCGATATTTCCTGTAGGCTCATCAGCAATAATCATGTCAGGCTTGTTGACGAGAGCCCTTGCAAGACTGACTCTCTGCTGTTCACCGCCCGATATTTCAGAGGGTTTTCTGTTTTCCTTGCCGTCAAGACCGACGAGTTCAAGAACTTCTTTAACACGTTTTCTAATCGCCCTTTCAGGCGTGCCGATAACACGCATGGCAAAAGCAACATTGTCATATACGTTCATTTTGGCAATGAGTCTGAAGTCCTGAAAGACGATACCCATTTTTCTTCGGAGATAAGGTATTTTTCCACGTCTTATCTTCATCAGGTCATAACCGCTGACTTTGATTTTTCCAAAGCTTGCCTTTTCCTCACGGATCAGCAATTTCAAAAATGTACTTTTACCTGCACCGGATGGACCGACTATAAAAACAAATTCCCCGTTATCTATGTTCAGGGAGATGTTTTTAAGAGCCTCAGTGCCGTTAGGGTACACTTTTGAGACATTTTCCAAATATATCATTTTCATTTTCCTTCCTTTCGGCAAATTAAAGCCAATTAAGATTATACTCTATATAAGCATTTCCGTCAAATGACAAATTAGTCATAAAAAAAGTTTTTTTAACGGAAATGCTGTGATATTGTTAATCATGCAGAAGTTTTTGATTATTTTCGCTGTCGAAGGGAAAAGAAACATTTTTATTTTTGGAATTTTTTGACAAGTCAAGAGCCTTGAAAGCATTGGCATAAAGTTCGTCATAAGTAGCACCATCGTGTGGAAATACACTGATGCCTGCTTTACCGAAAATGGTGATGTCACCGTTTTCGGAGTGGTATTTGTTTTTGATGACGGCACATACCTGTTCTGCCTTTTCGGTAAGTTTAGAGCAGTAGCCCATGCCTTTTACGAATATGATAAATTTATTTCCGCTGCTTTTGCCGATAATATCGGTATCACGGAAAAGTTCCTTTATATTTTCGGCAGTTTCCTTGAGTACGGCATTGGCAAAAACGGTGCCAAGAGAGTTTTCCAATTCATCATAGTTGATGATTTCTGCAAGTATCAGGGAATTGCTTGTAAAAGAGCCCTCATCATGCAGACAATTTTTTATTTTATTTTCCGTCACACGCTTATTATAGAGATTGGTGATGAAATCGGTTCTGTCTTTTCTCTTGTCGTCAAGGAAGGAATCACTTTCATCAGATACATCTGCAAAAACGGCAATTACTTTTACGGGTATTCCCGCAGAATTTCTTATGGCAACGAATTTTACTTTATTCCATGAATAAGAGGTGTTGTTTTTGTCATATACACGGATAAATGTTTCGGAATAGCTGTTTTCGGAGCGGGCGGAGTTTATTTTTTCAAGGAATTTGGCTATATCATCATGATGAATCATTCTGCTTTCATGGAGATTTTTAATAAAGTCCTCAAAGTCGGGTTCATATCCGTAGAGCTTTTTGAAAGAGCCGGATATTTTTATTTTGTCAGACCTGGGAGTCCATTCCATGATAAAAGATTTTGTCTGTTCAAGAATCTCGTCATACATTTTTTCACTGAGTATAAGAGAGGTGTTTTCATGGCTTAAAACAGGGTATTCTGAAACAACGGCGGAAGTCTTCATTTGATTTTTGAAATCTTCAAGAGAAATGAGCTGTTGTTTATGTATGCCGAAATCAACGGAAGTTTTCTGCTTTATGAGGCGGATGAGTTCATCACTGATTCCCGAGGGCATTTCGGGAACAATGCCTGCTTTTGAAAAATAGCTGATAAAATAGGCGATAAGGTCGGGAGGATAGATTCCCTGGGAAATATCCCGGAGGAAGTTGAGGGAGAAAACTATTCTGTCAAAAAATCCGTCTGCAAAGCATTTGATATTGAAATTTTCAGAGCCGAAGTTATATACACCTGTTTCAAAGCCCATGTTTTTGAGTTCGGCGGAGAAAGCAGAAAAACTGTTCAATGACATTCCGTCAACCATATCCTGTGAGAGCATGAGGCATATATTATTGTATGCAAGGGGATATTTATGTAATATTTTATGCAGTGCATCAGTAATATTGGTGCTGTCACTGCTTTCAAAAGACGTGATGAGGGAGAGCTTTGGAACAGAAATGTTTTCCTGTTGCATGGCGTAAATTTCAGAAATCAGTCTGTCTATGCTGCCAAGACTGAAAGCAGACATATTTTCGCCTGAAAGATTGTAGGTATATGAAAAATCGTCATTGGTATCACCAAGTATCTCGATGAAGTCATAGGAGATGATATGTCCGTTGCCGGAATTGATGACGGGCATAAGATATTTTTCCAAGTTCATGGATATTAAGCTGTTTTCCTGATTGGCAAGGTCAGAGGAATTATGTTTGTCTATTTCCCATTCGTCACGCATACCGGGATTATAGAACATATACATATTTTTTCCGTTGAGCTTGACGAGTTCAACCGTTTTGGAAGCGTTTTCAAAAAGTATATCAAAGCTGCTGCCGTCATAGGGATAAAGCACTGCACCCACAGAAGAAGTTGTATGGACGGTCACTTCTTCGCTGTATTTGAATTCATGCTTGTAGGCTCTGAAAACGTCTTCAAGAACAAGCAGACATTCTTCCCTGTCGGGACAGTCTTTGATGAATATAAGGAAATTGTCATCTTCTACACGTGCAATCAGTGCATTTTCAGGAATCTGTTTTTTAAGCTCCGCTGCAAGAACGGCGAGAATTTCATTTCCGAATTTATAGCTTGTAGATTGATTGATTTTTCTGAAATCATCTCCGTCAACGAGTATCATAAGGTGATAGCCGTTTCTGCCGGTATTGGAAAGGTAGTCATCGATTTCTTTTTTGATTCCGTTGAGGTTAAAAAGACCTGTGATCGTATCATAATTTTTGGAAGTGCGGTAGATATTGTTGAAAACGGTGTCATGCAGTTCGATTATGCTCAAAAATATTTTTGTGATTTTGCCGTCAGCGTCTGCAATAGGAACGGCTGTCACTCTGACACTGGATATATCATCTGAGGAGAGCCTAACAAGACATTCAAATATAACGGTTTTTGTATCTATATTTTTAAGACGGAATTTTCTGAGAAATTCGTTTTTATAGTCCTCCACACAGCTTTCCGACAGCAGATTTACAGCTTCTTCGTAGTTTTTGGGGATATATCCGCAAATATCTTTGATATTTCCCTTTCTTTCGTGTACGGTATCATGGGAGAGGTCAAATTCAAATACATAGTCTGTACCTGCATAAAATACGTCTGTATCCTGCTGGTGAGTTTCCCTGAGCAGACCTTTTTGATGTTCTATCATATTGATAAGGTCATTTTTGCTCATTTTTGAATATATGTCATTGGTATCGTTTTTGTCACTGAGATATTTCTGTATAGGATTTTCTTTTTCGTCAGTATCTTTATCGGCATATTTCAAAGCAAGTGCCTTGAATTTTGGCAGTACCATGCTGAAACAGTCGAGTATTTCATCAGAGAAAGCACCGCACGCACCATCTCTTATCATTTCGACAGCCTTTTCATGAGAGAAAGCGTCTTTATAGGAACGTCTGCTTGTAAGGGCATCATAGCAGTCTGCAATGGCAACGACCTGTGCCCATATAGGAATATTATCACCTGCAAGCCCTTCGGGATAGCCTAAACCGTCCCATTTTTCATGGTGGTAGTGGCATATATCATAGCAGTATTTGTAATAATCATTTTTTTCAACAGAGTCTATCTGTTCAAGTATTTCACAGCCCTTTGAAGTATGCTGTTTCATAATCTGGAATTCTTCGGGAGTAAGCCTTCCGGGCTTGAGCAGAATGGAATCGGGGATAGCAATTTTTCCTATATCATGCATAGATGATGCAGAGGTTATGAGTGCTATTTTTTCATCATCAATATTATATTTGGGATATTTTTCGGAAAGTATGCGAAGCAGTGCTTCTGTAAATTTTTGTATGCGTCTGATATGCTTTCCGGACTCAACATCACGGTATTCTATTACCATGCTGAGAACGTCAAGCATATCGTTATTAATGGAATTTATTTTTTTCTCTTTATTTTTGAGAGCCTCATTCTGTTCGAGGATTTTTTTCATTTGTTTTTGGACCTGATTTTCAAGAGTTTCTTTTATACGGAAAAGTTCGGTAAGGTTCTGTACACGCTGCTTAACGGTGTAGGGATTGACAGGAGAATGTACAACGTCACTGAAAGGCAGGGCAAGAGTATTTTTTCTGTTGGAATGTCCCTGGTCGAGTATAAGTATGACAGGGGTATTCTTGAATACATTGAGTTTTTCAAGCAGTTCGATTTTTTCACTGGATAAAGATTTTGCAATATATTGGTTGACGAGTATCACATCAGCGTCATCTTTATAGTGCATGAGAAGATGGAGAAATTCTTCACTGCTGCTTGTGTATATTATCTCATATTCCTTTCCGAATATTTCTGAAATTATGATTTTATTCATTTCCAAATTATCTCCAACAAGCATTTTTTTCAAAAATATCAACTCCTTGATGTTAAAAAGCTTTACAATTAATTATACACAATTTCTTCTCATTTGTACAGATATTTTTTTATATTTTATCTTTAAGGTAGGCAATTGTGAGATCCACCATATTGCCATAGCTTTTTATGCCGTCAGACTGGGAGTTGGATTTAAGATAGCTGTCATTTATGCTGGAGGCAGTTTCAGCGACAGGTGTTTCAAAATTTTTCCAGTAAGCAGACTGTGCGTTGAGGTCTTTGATAAGAGAATCGCTCATGTGTTGGGTAAAGCTTTGATACTTTTCTTTGTCGGAGGAGAACAGAGCATTTGAGGCATATATCATTGCCATGGTATAGCCTGAATATTCAAATTCTTTATCCCCTGAATTGATACATGAAAGGAATGCAATAAAATTAGCGTCATCTTCACGCATAATGCCGTTTACATGTGCAAGCTCGTGACACATTGTCGAGGGAATGGAGAAATCAGGAATATCTGTATTTACATTTGCTTCAAAAGTAAAGGGAAAATAAACACCTGTTATATTAAGATAAGACATGGCTTTTGAAAAAAATACATTTTTAGGCTGAGAGTAGTTTGAATCAAGCAGTTTATTCACATATTTTCCGGCACGTTGATTTATATTTTCAGAAATGAGGGCTATGCCGTTTTCATCTTCACGGAGATTTTTTCTTGCAGAGGAGGCTTTCTCCGCAAGGTACACGCATACTTTATATAGTTCTTCCGTTGAAACGGGATTGGTTTTGATATTCATGGTTTGTGAAACATTGGATGTATAGTAATTGATACCGCAGTTGGCAGTGAAAAGGAACAGAATGACGGCAGATATGCAGAAAATATTCAAAAGACCGTTTAAAGCAGATTTAATTCTTTTGCCCTTTGCGGATATGGTTTTTACTGCAAGGGAAATGATATATAGTATCACAGCGAGAGGAAATACAATAACAATGAATTCTGCAAGGGAGAAAGGAAAAATGCCTGTAATGCGGTTGAAAATAAGTGAGCTATATTGATAGATGTGACGTGAGTATAAATCAGCAAAGCCGTTGATATATTTGGCGGAAAGTGTGAGAAAAACTGACAGCGGAATGAGGAGAAGTGTCCAAAATCTGACACTTTTAAGATATTTTTTCATGTGATAGTCCTCCGTTAAAAAAAATTACATGATAATTATACGATTGGTGTATAAAAAAGTAAACAGAGAAATTTTCCCGTCAGAGAAATTCAAAAGATATGTATAAAAATTTATGAAAATATTTGCAAAATGTCGAAATGTTTGGTATAATAAAGGCAATTTTATTTGTGTAAGGAGGAATATTAAGTAACAGA
>DBXL01000053.1:0-1572 GCA_002309275.1 Ruminococcaceae bacterium UBA1213
CTGCTCTATCAGCTTTTCACGCTCTGCCTTTGTCAATTTCTTTTTAGGCTTCTTATCATCATTATGTGTCGATATTTCAAGCACATCATTTACTTTTTTCTGTATCGTCTGCGGGATAATTCCATGTTCTTCATTATACTTTTGCTGAATACTGCGGCGGCGTTCCGTTTCGGTAATCGCCTTTTCCATGGAATTTGTCACGGTATCCGCATACATGATGACTTTGCCCTCTGCATTTCGGGCAGCTCTGCCTATCGTTTGAATAAGAGAACGCTCACTTCGCAAAAAGCCCTCTTTATCTGCATCAAGTATCGCCACAAGCGACACTTCGGGTATGTCCAAACCCTCTCTTAACAGATTGATTCCCACAAGCACATCAAATTCACCTAAACGCAAATCCCTGATAATTTCCATTCGCTCAACCGTGTCTATATCATGGTGCATATATCTGACTTTGATTCCTGCCGTTATGAGATACTCCGTTAAATCCTCTGCCATTTTCTTTGTGAGAGTCGTGACAAGCACTCTTTGTTTTTTCGCTGTACGCTCGTTTATCTCTGAAATTAAGTCATCAATCTGACCGTCAACGCCTCTCACGCTGATTTCAGGATCCAACAAGCCTGTCGGTCTTATCACCTGTTCCGCTATGACGGCACTTTTCTCTTTTTCAAAATCGCCCGGCGTTGCACTCACAAACACCGCTTGATTTATCCTTTCATAGAACTCGTCAAAATTCAGCGGTCTGTTATCATACGCTGACGGCAATCTGAAACCGAAATTCACTAAATTATCCTTTCTGCCCCTGTCACCGCCATACATTCCTTTTACCTGTGGCAACGTTACATGGGATTCATCTACCAAAAGCAAGTAATCTTCGGGAAAATAATCTAAAAGTGTATAAGGTGCAGAGCCTGCCGGTCTGCCTAAAAGTACCCTTGAATAATTCTCTATTCCCCTGCAAAAGCCTATCTCTTTCAGCATTTCTATATCATAATTTACACGCTGCTGTATTCTTTCGGCTTCCAACAATTTGCCCTTGTCCTCGAAATATTTTACCCTTTCGGCAAGTTCCTTTTCAACATTCCCTATGGCAATTTCCAGTTTATCTCTTGGAATAATATAATGTGAGGCAGGATAAATGGCGGCGTGTTTTAAAGTTGATTTCACCTCGCCCGTCACAGCATTCACTTCCGAAATTCTATCTATCTCATCACCGAAAAATTCCACTCTTATCGCCTTATCATTTGACGATACAGGGAATATTTCAACAACATCTCCACGCACTCGGAATGTATTTCTCTTGAAGTCTATATCATTTCTTTCATACTGCAATTCAACCAATTTAGCTAAAAGCTCATCTCTTGATTTTTCCATATTCGGTCGGAGTGAAATCACCATATTCCGATAATCTATCGGATTTCCAAGCGTATAAATACATGATACACTTGATACGATAATAACATCTCGTCTTTCAGACAGTGCAGACGTTGCGGAATGTCGCAATTTATCTATCTCATCATTGATAGCACTGTCTTTTTCAATATAGGTGTCAGTCGTGGGAATATACGCTTC
>DBXL01000053.1:1729-2494 GCA_002309275.1 Ruminococcaceae bacterium UBA1213
CCCAATAAAGTCTGCTCTTTATTGCCTGCATGGATACTGTTTAAAAGTATTCTTATCGCTTGGGGCTGGTCGCCTGTCGGCTTGTAATTCGATACAAGTTTGAATTTATCCATAACATCACTCCGTTAATCGTTTTTTTCTTAACAATGAGCCTTTTGGGATTTCCATTTCTGTCGGCATGGTCAGTTTCTGCATGGCATGGGGGGCTACCTCTATTTCTTCCCCTTTATCATTGAACATCTTCTCAACTATCACATTGAACGGCACTCCGCTCGGCGGAAGTACATCAAGCATATCTCCCTTGAAAAATCGGTTTCTCTGGGTTAAATAAGCTGTGCCGTCTTTATATTCATCACATACCGCAACCACATCATAATGACGGATATATCCCCCGTTTGATGTCACCTGTCCAGGCTCTCCGCCATAGAAAAAGCCTGTATTATACTCTCTGTGACTTACTTTTTCCAGTTCCTCTTTTATCCAGTCCGCTAAATGCCAATTATCGCCCTGTGCATAGTAATCATCTAATGCGTGTCTGTAGGCATTAGTCGTGACTGCCACATAATAGGCAGATTTTGCCCTGCCCTCTATTTTAAGGCTTTTTACACCTGCCTTTAATACATCATCTATATGTTCTATCATGCACAAATCCCTTGAATTATATAAATACGTTCCGTCGCTTTCCTCGACTACGGGAAAATATTGTCCCTCCCTATGTTCTTCATATAAATGATATTTCCATCGGCAAGGCTGGGCACAATCTCC
>DBXL01000053.1:2686-5973 GCA_002309275.1 Ruminococcaceae bacterium UBA1213
ATTCCCGCCTGTGTCGAAACGTGCCTTTCCACTTTCGGTGCATATTTCTCCGCAAGCGACATTACTCCCAAATCCGCTATAATAAATGCGTCAACTCCGCATTCCTGAGCCTGCTCCAGAAATGCGGGCATTCTGTCTATTTCGCTGTTTCTCGGCACTGTATTGCACGTTACATATACTTTTACATTGTTTTCATGTGCCTGCTCAATACACTTTTTCAGCGTTTCCATATCAAAATTAGATGACGCTGTTCTCATGCCGAACTCCTTGCCTGCCAAATATATTGCGTCTGCACCGAATTTCAATGCACTTTCAAAACATTCTTTATCCCCTGCCGGTGAAAGCAATTCCCCTTTAAACATCAATTTTCAATCCCCCGTCACTTTTATTTACTGATTCTTTATTATATCACCGAAATTTTAAAATTGCAACTGTCTTAAAACTGCCGTTTATTCCCCATAGTCCCAAAAATTTCCCTCAAAGTATGATACCATATATTGTGAACTGTATTTCCGATTATATTATGACTCGAACACTTTTGCAACAGTTATTTTGTGAATTGTTCATTTTTTAAAATATTTTTTGCACATATCGTTGTATTTTCCTTTTATTTCGTAACATTCCATAATTTTTTTATAAAAAAAACAATAAAAATTAAATGTTTTTTTGCTAAAAAGGTTGATTTTTTTTTATTTTTTGTGTAAAATGTATATAGCAGTATTGATGAAAATATCAGCAGGAAATTTCAGATTAAAAATATTATTAAAAGTGAGGTAATATATATGTCCAACAGACTTTTTCAGGGAGTTATCCATCAAATGCGTGATACCATCGACAGAACTATCGGTGTCATTGATGAAACTTCCGTTGTGATCGCCTGCAGTGAACTCGGTAAAATAGGTGAGGTCAATGAACATATCACTTCCGATATGCTCACATCTTCCGCTCCCTTTGTCCTCAACGGTTATACATACAAATCCTTCGGCACTAAGCCCAGAGGAGAATATGCCGTATTTGTTGCCGGAAACGACTTCGCTGCTCAAAAATATGCGGCTATTCTTGCTATCTCCCTCGGCAGCATTAAGCAATACTATGATGAAAAATACGACAGAGGCAATTTTATTAAAAACGTCATTCTTGACAATATCCTCCCCGGCGACATCTATCTTAAATCCAGAGAACTCCGCTTTAATTCCGATGTGACAAGAGTTTGTATGCTCATCAAGATTTCTTCCAAGACGGACATCTCCACTTATGATGTCATTCAGAACCTCTTCCCTGACAAGAACAAGGACTTTGTTATCAACATCAATGAAACCGATATTGCCCTCGTGAAAGAAATCAAGACAGACACCGAGTCCAAAGACCTTGAAAAGCTTGCCAGCTCTATCATTGATACGCTCTCAGGCGAGTTCTACACTCACTGCGTTATCGGCATAGGCACTCCTGTTGTGGGCATTAAGGACCTTGCACGCTCCTTTAAAGAAGCCCAGGTTGCTCTTGAAGTCGGAAAGGTATTCGATACCGAAAGAACCATTGTCAGCTATGACAATCTCGGCATTGCAAGACTTGTTTATCAGCTCCCCACCACTCTTTGTGATATGTTCCTTAAGGAAGTCTTCAAGAGAGGCTCCATTGAATCTCTCGACCAGGAAACTCTTTTCACTATACAGCGTTTCTTTGAAAATAATCTGAACGTGTCCGAAACTTCGAGAAAGCTCTTTGTTCACCGCAATACCCTCGTTTACCGTCTTGAAAAAATCAAGAAACTCACAGGTCTGGACCTGCGTGAATTTGAGGACGCTATTGTATTCAAAGTTGCTCTCATGGTAAAGAAATACCTTTCATCCAATCCCATTAAATACTGATATAACAAGCCGGTGTGACTTTGCAGTCATACCGGCTTTTTGGATTGGAATATATAAATTTTATGCTCTATTCCACTGTTCCTGCATTTGTCGATAACATTCTTTGTACCTTTGGACTTGCCGTCCCAGAAAATCAGTACCATATCCACGTCGGCTATAATCTGTGAATTCCTTTTCAGCGGTGCTGCCCTGCCATACTTCTCATATTCCGGCAAAATCTCCGTAAGCTTTATGTGATTCCTTAAAGCATACTCTTTGGCACTCGTATCCACACCCTTTGCTCCCCCCGAAACAATTTCACTCACATCTTTCGGCATATATTCCTCAAGGTCATTCACCGTAATCCCCCTTGAACCTACTATCGCTATCTTCATAAAACCACTCCTTTGATTTATTTGAATATACCGTATATCTGCAGTTTCTCATAAGAGAAAATATCAAGGCTTTTGAAAAGGAAAACGGCAAAATTAATGGCACTGTTCCCCCCCTGACCTCAACATCAAGCCCACAAGAAACATCAAATAACATAAAAAGCGGTGTGCTCCTGTCGGCACACCGCTCTGTTATCTCACTGAATCGAGCCGTCGAGGTACTGTTCCAATTCCTCGTCATCTCTCTTCTGCTTCTCCTTGAAAATCAAAAATGCTGTCAGAGCTGTTGCAAGCAGCATTACTCCGCCTGCTACCGATATGAATATGATCCAAAATTTTTTCATCTGAAATACCTCCTAAAACGCTCTCAAAATCTTATCTTAATTATACACTTTTTTCAAAAAAAAGTCAATACACTCCAATAAATTTTGTCATATATGCAAATATCCCTCCTGTCCTTTCACAAACAGGAGGGGTATTTGTTAGGTTTTCATATGAAAAAAAACTCTTGTAATCAGTTCTGTGAACGCTCTTTCAGTTCTTCATATCTCTCTGTTGACTTAGCTTCTGCCTTCTGGAACAGTTCTTCTGCTCTGTCGGGGAAGGAGCGTGTCAATGCACTGTAACGAGCTTCACCCATGATAAAGTCACGATAAGATGTCTTAGGCTCTTTACTGTCAAGAATAAACGGATTCTTGCCTTCTGCCTTGAGAAGCGGATTGTATCTGAACATATTCCAGTAACCGCATTCAACTGCCTTCTTCATCTCAGCCTGACAATTCTTCATGCCGCCCTTAATGGAGTGCATTTCGCAGGGTGCATAACCGATAATCAGTGACGGTCCCGGATATGCCTCTGCTTCTCTGATAGCCTTCAATGTCTGGTTCTGGTCTGCTCCCATTGCAATCTGTGCAACATAGATATAACCGTAAGAAATTGCTATATCTGCAAGGCTCTTCTTCGCAATAGCCTTACCTGCTGCCGCAAACTGTGCAACCTGACCTATCTGTGAAGCCTTGGAAGCCTGTCCGCCTGTATTTGAGTAAAC
>DBXL01000038.1:0-433 GCA_002309275.1 Ruminococcaceae bacterium UBA1213
CACACGGACAACTCTCTGAATACGTTTTTTAATTTCTCTGCTCATTATTTCATTGTGCTGTTTGCAGGAACGATCTGATTGATTTCGTTCTGAACAAGTGCAACAAGAACTATCGGAATGAGGAAACCGAGAACCATATACATAACCTTGTTGTCAGCAGTAGGCATACCTCTCTGTGACTTGATGTTGTTGAGGTTCTGATCGGCAGACATACCGAAAAGAAGATAGCCGACATAGGGGAAGAAAAGAGAGATGATAACTATAAGCACAGGATCAAGACCTGCACCGGATTTTCCCTCATTTTCAAGACCTGTAGCTGTCTGATAGAGCCAGTAAAGCGGATATATTCCGCAAGTTACCAAGCCCAAAACGATAACCATAGCAATACTGCGGTTCTGAAGCATAAATAACATCTCCTAAAAAATATTTACAA
>DBXL01000038.1:495-6776 GCA_002309275.1 Ruminococcaceae bacterium UBA1213
ATAAAAACGTGTTTTTATCCTATTTTTTCAAATCTGGGCATAAGTTTTCCATTAACTTCCACAAACTGATAAAACATAGAAGCCGGTCTTGCCCATACTTTGTGTTCACCGAAAAGCTCTCTGTATATTACCAAATCTTCCATGGTTTCGCTGTTTTTGGCTATGCAGATAAATTCATATTCCCCGCCCTTGAAGTGACGGTATTTTCCGGGAACATTCCATTCGGGAAGTTTAGGTTCAGGCTTTTTTTCTTCAACGGGTTCGGATTTTTCGGGCTGTGTTTCAGCAGGCTGTTCAACAGTGGTGTCATTGCTGTTGATAAGGGGCTGAGGCTTTTCGCCGTTGGTGAGAACAAGTACCATTGTGCCATGTGCAGGAATCTCTATATGCACTCTGTTTCCGTTGATGTCATAAGCTTTATATCCGTTCATCACGTCATACAGTTTTGCACCGCCGTCTGTATTGAAATCAAGACCGAAATTATTTCCCGTGAGATTAAGGGCAATATAAACCGTTTCGCCCTCGAACTGACGTTTAAAAACAAGCTGTTCATTTCTGATAACGACATTCTGATAAGTGCCGTATTTGAGGGCTTTGAAAGTTCTCCTGACAGCACCTAATTTACACACATGACGATAAAGGTCGTTTTTCTGTATATCCTCCACATTCACACACGGGCGAAGCGGTGCATCATAATCGACATTATTTTTCTGACCTTTAATGCCCCACTCACTGCCATAGTAAACACTCGGCACACCGGGCATGAAATATGCCATTGTGAAGGCATTTTTAACATTGTCAAATTCTTTTATCGTGCTTGCAACTCTGTTGACATCGTGGTTATCCACAAAATTATATGTGTAGATATTCCTGTATATACCGCCGTTTTCAAACTGCCTTCTGAGAGAATGTGCAATTTCAAAATAGTTGTGGTCATTGTGTGAAGAATAGATTCCCTTGTAGCATTCATAGTTGGTGCAGGAGTCGAGAATATCGGGATTGGCAATTCTGTTATAGTCGCCGTGAATGATTTCGCCCATAAGCCAGAAATCTTTGTCCATGCCCTTGCAGAAATGCTTGAGTTCTCTGAGGAAATCCAGGTCCATGCAGTATGCGACATCAAGTCTTAAACCGTCTATTTTAAATTTTTCTTTCCACATTTTAACAGCGTCAAAGATGTGTCTTTTGACATCGGGGTGACGCAGATTGAGTTTTACAAGGTCATAATTGCCTTCCCAGCCCTCATACCAGAAGTTGTCGCCCCAGGAGCTTCTTCCGCCGAAGTCGATTCTCTGAAACCATGAGCAGTAAGGGGAGGACTGACCATTTTGCTGAATATCCTTGAAAGCCCAGAACCCCCTGCCAACGTGATTAAAAACGCCGTCAAGAACAACTTTTATGCCGTTTTCATGCAGAGCGTTGCATATTTTGGCAAAACTCTCGTTGTCGCCCAGACGGTTATCTATATGATAATAGTCGTTTGTATCATATCCGTGAGTCGTGGACATAAACACAGGTCCAAAATAAACAGCATTGACATTCATTTCTTTAAGATGAGGGATAAAGTCAATCACCTTGTCAAGCCTGTATTCCTTTTTACCGTCATTAACTCTTGGAGCTCCGCAGAAGCCCAAAGGATAAATATGATAAAACACTGATTCGTTAACCCAATACATAAAAAATTCTTTCCTTTCTCTTTTGAAAAATAGACCTTGATTATAATATCATATTTTGCAATAAAAATCAAGAGAAAAAAATATATTTTTTGTGATTATCTACAAAATTTGACAATAAAACAGCAAAGTCTGCCAAAAAAAGTCGGTAATATGCGATATAAAGCATGAGAAAATCATTTTTATTCAACTCAAAAATGCCCTGATTGATTGTATAATAGGAACATCGGATTCAAGAGAGGATGTTTAAAAATGAAAAAAGTTTTTGTTTGCGCAGCGGTTATTCTTGGAATATTTGCCTTTTGCAATGTTTATATAGCACAGTTGGTATTGCCCCTGACAAGTATGCTTTCACTCATTTGTTTGGCAGCGTACTTTATCGGAGATGCACAGGAAAGACGTTTTGAAAGGCTCAAAAGAAATAATGCAGACAGTGTGGAATTTTATGGTGACAAGGTGCGTTTTATAATGGAGGATAAGAGTGTCATCAATGCAGGCAGAAATGAAGTTTGCAGGATAGTGGAGCATAAAGGTGATATGGGATATAACTTCTATTTTAAAGACGGTAAGACAGTTTACTGTGATTTTGGAAAGAATATATTTACTAAAAAGGATATAAGAGATGTTGTAAAGCAGTCCAACTTTCCCAATGCAAAATTTGAAATTGCTGCATAAAGCTTGTTCTCAGTTTTCTGTTGACATCAATACTACTGTTTCCACATGAGTTGTGCGGGGGAATAAGTCAACAGGTACTGCCTTTTCTACAAAATAACCTTTTTCTGAAAACAGTTTTATATCCCGTGCAAGTGTTGCAGGGTCACAGGATACATATACGATTCTTTCAGGTGACATTTCCGAAATAGTATCAATAAGACTACTTTCACAGCCTTTTCTTGGGGGATCAAGTACGATACAGTCAGGCTTTACATTGCGTTTTTGCAGGATTTTAGCTGCCTGTGCAGCGTCTGCACAGATAAACTCTGCATTGGAAATCTCATTCAAAACAGCATTGTTTTTAGCATCTTCAACGGCTTGCGGGATTATCTCTACGCCGATAAGATTTTTTACATAATTTGCCATAGTTAATCCTATGGTACCCGTACCGCAGTACATATCAAGCAGAGTTTCATTTTTATTTAAATTTGCAAACTCTGCCGCTTTTTGATAGAGCTTTTCAGC
The DNA here is from genome assembly GCA_002309275.1 of Ruminococcaceae bacterium UBA1213. Classification (GTDB taxonomy): domain Bacteria; phylum Bacillota; class Clostridia; order Oscillospirales; family Acutalibacteraceae; genus UBA1213. The sequence continues at coordinate 3,348 of DBXL01000038.1, forward strand.
TTGGGTGCGGTTTACCTGATAGAACGAAAGAGGAGAAATTCTGAATTTCATATCACAAAGAATGTCTGTAATATAGCCGTCACCGTAAAGGGTACGGCATTTTTTGCCTGTGATAACATTGGTTTTGTCTGTATTGGTATTCAGCACAATGCTTTTTAAATTCGGCAGATTTTCGGAAAGCATTTGTACAAGCTGTTTTTCTTTGCGGAGTTCATTGGCATTGGCAACTATGCAGACCATCAGTTCGTCTGTTTTTTCGGCATAGCGTAAATAAAGGTGTCTGAGAATGCCGGAATGAATTTTTTCGTCATAGACGGAAATATGATTTTGATTAGCCCATTCAAGAAATATGTTTATGGCAGGTGAAAATGCTCTTGACTGCAGTTGGCAGTCATCAAGTGCTATGACACGGTGGGTTCTGGGTGCAAAAAAACCTACTTTCACATTTCCTTCGCTGTTGACGGTGACAGGAAGCTGTGCTTTATTTCTGTAAAAGTCACTTTCATCTGCACCGATAATTTCACTTATAAGAGAGCCGTCAATACCGCCTATTCTTGTAAGAGCATCATAAACACGTTTTTGCTTGAAATCAAGTTCGGATTGATATGTAATATGGCGGAAGGTACAGCCGCCGCATTGATTGAAAATATCACAGTCGGGAGAAATTCTGTTGGGGGAGGGGGAGAGGATAGTTTCTACTTTGCCGAAAGCATAGTTTTTGGCAGATTTGAGAATTTTCACTTCTGCCTTGTCGCCGACAGCGGAGGAAGGTACAAAAACTGCAAAGCTGTCTATTTTACAGACACCGCTTCCCTCTGTCGTATAGTCAATAATTTCTGTTTGGTAAATGTCATTTTTTTTAAGCAACTTCATCAGCTCCATTCAAGTTCTTTCATCAAAATTTCAATGACACGGCATTCCCTTTCTGACATGGTTCCAAATTGAAAATGTTCCTGTTTATTGCCGTGATGGTGAGTACGGTTTACAGTGAGAACGGTTTCGGGCGATACCCATTCCAATGTAAATTTTTCCTCATCTTCATATTGGTCAAGACTTTGCTGATATACGGTATCTTCCGTATTGCAGAGATAATAATAATTGTCCTGTATAAAAATATCTTCAGAGTCGCCTTTTTCAATACGATGAACAAAGCCGTATTCACGGACAGAATCGGGAATGACTTTCAGACCGCTTTCTTCCATGACTTCACGGACAAGGGTATCAATGTGATTTTCGCCGTTTTCAATGCCTCCGCCCGGAAATTTATAATAATCGTATGTAAGGCTGTGTATCATGGCGATTTTACCATTTTTAATGATAATGCCACGCACAGACGGTCTTTTTGTAAAAGTGCCGTCTGTTTTATAATTTTGCCTGTCGATTTCAAAAAGTAATCTCATATATATTTTCCTCCATTAAAAAATGTCAGTCCGTGAAAGAAAACGGGACTGACAAATTTTTTATAATCAGTCATTTCAGCACTGCAAAAAATGTCATAAACATTATTTTTATATCATAGAAAAAGTTGAATTTGCTTATATATTCAAGATTGTACTGCATTTTTTGAGGAAGAACCTCATTTACATAAATATCATCAGGATTTTTTGCACCGTCAAGGAGTTTTTCTTCATCTTTGAATTGAATGCTTGCAAGGGAGGTGATTCCTGCAGGCATTAAGAGCGTAGCAAGCATTTCATTAGTATATCTGTCAACATATCTTTCGACTTCGGGGCGGGTGCCTACAAATGACATATCCCCTTTGAGCACGTTGAAAAGCTGGGGCAGTTCATCTAAACGGCATTTTCTGAGGAATTTGCCTGCTTTGGTGACACGGCTGTCATTTTGTACCGTGACCTGTGTACCAAGCTTTTCCGCATTGGAAACCATTGTGCGAAATTTGAAGATATAAAAAACTCTGCCATAGGTCGTGACACGTCTTTGCCGAAAGAAAACTTTGCCTTTGGAGTCGCATTTTATCCAAACTGCTATTATCAGCATAAAAGGGAGGGCTATAATTGTTAAAATCAAGCCGATGATTATATCAAAAACTCTCTTTAAAACGAGGCTTGCAGTTTTTTTACGGAGTGTTTCATAGTATGGCTTCACACTGTCATTCTGAAATTTTTCGGGGAGATTTTCCCATTTTTTCATAGAATATCAATCCTCACTTTTGGCGGTGACTTTCACTTTTACAGCAGGCTTTTTTTCAGAAACGGCAGACTGTTTATTTTTCAGTTCCTCTCTTGCAACGGCAAGCATGAGTTTAATGCGGTTTTCCTGATTGACACGGGGGGCACCCGGATCATAGTCTATGGCAACAATATTTGCCTTGCTGTATTTTTGTTTTATCTGGCGTATCATGCCTTTGCCGTTGATGTGATTGGGCAGACAGCCGAAAGGCTGTGTACACACGATATTTTCAAAACCGCTTTCCACAAGTTCCAGCATTTCGCCTGTGAGAAGCCAGCCTTCACCCATTTTACTGCCATACCCCACAACGCCCTTTACAAGATATTTTGTATGTTCATATTTCGTGATAGGCGTAAAACCGTGTTTTATCTGGCTGTTGACAACCATTTGTTCAAGCTCTTTGAGATAGTTGAGAAGCTTTTCAACGACAATATATTTAGCCTTGCTGCCGCCATAAAGCTTGTAATCTTCGAGTCTGTTGTCCATTTTGAACATCATAAAGCCCATCATTCCCGGCATATTCACTTCACAGCCCTGTTCATATAAAAACTGTTCAAGATTATTATTGCCAAGACTGGAGTATTTTACATATATTTCTCCGACAATTCCGACTTTTACTTTGGGAGTTTTTTTGATTTTAATTTTAGAGTAGTCTTTGGCAATCTCGTCAAGTATCTGTGCAATTTCCTTTCGCCTGAAGCCGTGACCGCCTGCAAGAATGTCAGTCAATTTTTGAGTCCAGTCTTTAACAAGTCGGGCACTGTCGCCTTTGTTGATTTCATAGGGCTTTACCTGATTGTCAAGGCTCATGAGCATATCGCCGTAAATAAGTCCTGCCGCAAGCCGTCTTATCATGGGGATAGTCATTTGAAAACCGCTGTTTCTTTCAAGTCCCGACAAATTCAAAGAGATAACGGGAACTTGTTCAAAGCCTGCTTTTACAAGGGCTTTTCGGAGGAGATGAATATAATTTGATGCACGGCAGCCGCCGCCCGTCTGTGTTATCATAAGGGCAGTTTTGTTTACATCATACTTGCCGCTCTGGAGAGCCTGTATAAACTGACCGATAACGAGCAGGGCAGGATAACAAGTATCATTATGAACGTATTTCAAGCCGACCTGTGCAATTTCGGGACCTTCTGTTTCAAGCAATACCACTTTATAGCCGTAATGTACAAAGACATTTTTTAATATATTAAAGTGTATTTTTGCCATCATGGGCAGGAGAATAGTATATTC
>DBXL01000038.1:6973-23009 GCA_002309275.1 Ruminococcaceae bacterium UBA1213
GTATAAATTTTTCCGTGATGTTCGAGAATGGCACGGACTTCATCCGTTGTAATTGCATCAACCCCGCACCCGAATGAAACAAGCTGAACTAAATTCATATTTTCATGTTTGCTGACGTATTCAGCGGCGGCATACATTCTGGAATGGTATGTCCACTGGTTCAGCACGTCTGTATGGATTTTTTCATGCACTTTACAGCTTACAACGTCTTCCGAAATCAGTGCCACGTTAAAGCTTGTGATAAGTTTATCAATGCCGTGATTTATCTCAGGATCGGCATGGTAGGGGCGACCTGCAAGCACAATAATTTGTTTGCCCTGTTCCTCTGCACGCTTGATAATTTCATCACCGTAATCACGGATTTTCTGCAAATAGCTTTCATATTCGCTGTAAGCAGCTTTTGCGGCGGCTTTCACTTCTTTCAGCGAAATGCCGTCAAAGTAATTTTTAAATTGTTCATATATTTTTTTAGGAAAGTCTTTTGGGCGGTGAATGCCGACAAATTCATGGAACAGTTTCACGCCCTCAATATCCTTTGCATAAGAATAAATGACTTCGGGATAGTAGGCGACGACGGGACAATTATAATGATTGTCGCCTAAATCTTCATCAAAGTTGTAGGACATACAGGGATAAAAAATATTTGTGATACCGTTGTCAATCAGCCATTGTACATGACCATGCATTAATTTTGCAGGAAAGCAGACGGTATCGGACGGAATAGTCTGCTGACCGTGAAGATATAATTTTCTGTTGGAGAACGGGGAAGTGATGACTTCAAAACCGAGTTCCGTTAAAAACGTGTGCCAGAAGGGAAGTAATTCAAACATATTCAAGCCGAGAGGGATACCGATTTTTCCACGGCTGCCCTGTTTGGATTCATAGCTTTTTAAAAGCTGTAATTTATATTGATATATATTAAAACTGTCGTCAGGGGATTTCTTGGTAACAGGTTTTTCACAGCGGTTTCCGGCAATAAATTTTCTGCCGTCGCTGAACGTATTCACGGTAAGACGGCAGTTATTACTGCACCCACCGCAATTTATGGATTTTATTTCATGGACAAATTCAGAAAGCTGTTTGGGGGTGAGTACGGTGGATTTTTGATTTGGCTGGGATTTTGATTTTGCATAGAGTGCCGCACCGTATGCACCCATTAAGCCCGAAATTTCGGGGCGGATAACATTTGTACCCATTTCCTGCTCAAATGCACGCAGTACAGCGTCATTTAAGAATGTACCGCCCTGCACGACAATTTTTTTACCGAGTTCACGGGGACTTGCCACACGGATAACTTTATAAAGGGCATTTTTGACAACGCTTAAACAAAGTCCTGCTGAAATATCTTCAATAGTCGCACCGTCTTTTTGAGCCTGCTTAACAGAGGAATTCATAAATACCGTACATCTTGAGCCTAAATCGACAGGTTGTTTTGCAAGGAGTCCGAGCTTTGAAAATTCTTCTGAGGAGTAGCCGAGGGCATTGGCAAAAGTCTGCAAAAATGAACCGCAGCCCGATGAGCAAGCCTCATTGAGAAAAATATTGTCGATTGCACCGCCACGAATTTTGAAACATTTAATATCCTGACCGCCGATGTCTATGACAAATTCAACATCAGGCATAAAACTTTTTGCGGCGGTGAGATGTGCAATCGTTTCGACAATTCCGCAGTCAACGCTGAATGCATTTTTAATAATTTCCTCGCCGTATCCCGTCACCGCAGAAGAAGTTATTTTGATATTGGGATTGATTTCATAAATATGTTCAAGGAAACTTTTCACAATGGGAACAGGGTTTCCGCTGTTGGAGAGATATTCGGAATACAGCAGAGTGCCGTCATCGGATATGGCAACGCCTTTTACAGTTGTAGAGCCTGCATCTATGCCTAAAAATACATTTCCGCTGAAGTTTTTCAAATCGCCTTTTTTAACAGTGGCTTTTGAATGTCTTTGCCTGAACTCGTCAAGTTCAGCCTGATTTCTGAAAAGAGGTTTATTAAAGGCAAAATTGCCTGTACCTCTGTAAACTTCGACTTTTGCAATCGCATTATCAAGGTCTGCCCCTTTTTCTGCACAGAGTGCCGCACCCAGTGCAACATAATAAAGAGAATTTTCAGGACAAATGCCCTTTGTTTTAAGAGCCTTGTCAAATCCTGCTCTTAACTGAGGGATAAAAGTGAGAGGACCGCCCAAATAAACAATATTTCCTTTAATTTCACGACCTTGTGCAAGTCCTGCAATCGTCTGATTGACGACAGCCATAAAAATACTTGCCGCAATATCCGTTTTCTTTGCCCCTTGATTTAAAAGAGGCTGAATGTCTGTTTTAGCAAAAACACCGCAACGTGAAGCGATTGTATAAGTTTTTTCATGCTGTTCGGCAAGTTCGTTGAGCTGTTCGATTGGCACGTTTAAAAGAGTTGCCATTTGGTCTATAAAAGCCCCTGTACCGCCTGCACATGAGCCGTTCATTCTGACCTCCATACCGCCCGATAAAAACAATATTTTTGCATCTTCTCCGCCCAGCTCTATGACAACATCGGTATTGGGTATAAAAGCATTTGCAGCCACCCTTGTTGCATAGACTTCCTGTATAAAATCAATGCCGCAGGCATCGGCGATTCCCATGCCAGCCGAACCGGACATCGCAATCACAGCATTTTCCGTATTTTCGACCTGTTCCTTCACTCTTTGAAGAAGTTCGGATATTTTTTCGGTAATCTGTGAAAAATGTCTTTCATAAGTTTTGTACAGGATATTGCTGTTTTCGTCAAGAACAACGCATTTAACGGTTGTCGAGCCAATATCAAGACCTATCCTCACCATCAGAACACACCCTTTTTGATACATACCATAATTTCTTATTACTTAAAGTATTATTATACATTAAAAAAAAACTAAATAAATTCTTTAAAAGAATTATAAGCTTGAAATAAAATGTAATTTTTGGCGATATGTACAATTCAATGTTTGACAATATGTATAGAAATTTCAATAAAAATTCTATTTGACAAATACAAAAATATGATTTAAAATGTAAATATAATCTTCTTTGCAGGGGTGTTTTGAGTTGGTAAAGATAATTTTGGGTGTGGAAGGCATGATGTGCGGAATGTGTGAAGCACATATGAATGACGCTGTGAGAAATCACTTTAAAGTGACAAAGGTTTCTTCCTCTCATAAAAACAATTCTGTCGAGATTATTTCTGAAAGTGATATTTCAAGAGATGAGCTTGAAAAAGTGGTGGAACAAACAGGATATAAGCTTACTTCTTACGATTCTGAACCGTATGAAAAGAAAAAAGGATTTCTGTTTTTTCAATAAAACGTGATTTGTTTTTTTCATGTTTTCCTCCTTTCATGCCGGCAGTCCGATTTTCTGGACTGCTGGTGTATTTTTTGTTAAATTTTTGTAAATTCCAAAAAAACTATTGACAATTATTCATAAAATGATATATAATGTTGTCAAACCGATGACGAAGAGTAAGTAGGCTTTGAGAATCATCTCACAGAGAGCCGCAGACGGTGGGATTGTGGCAGAAAAAACAAGGCTGAATGGACTTCCGAGGGCGAGCGGAAATGCTTTTGGCAGAGTATGCAAGACGGATGTACTTCCCGTGAAAGAAGTGTGCGTATGTCAGTACGCAAAGAGTGGACACATCAGTGTCAAGCAGGGTGGCACCGCAGGAGATCTTATCCTGTCCCGGCATTTCAGTATGCTTTGGGGCAGTTTTTTGTTTGTCTTAAAGCAAATATATTTTAAAAGGAGAAATTTAAAATGAGCGAAAATAAGATCCCTTACAAAATTTATCTTGATGAAACAGAGATACCGAAGCAGTGGTATAACCTTCGTGCAGACATGAAAGTAAAGCCGGCACCGCTTCTCAATCCCGGAACCTGCCAGCCCCTTACAGCAGAGGAAATGAGCGGTATATTCTGTGAAGAACTCGTTGCTCAGGAGCTTGACGACACTACACCTTATATTGATATTCCCGAAGAAATCAGAGATTTCTATAAAATGTACCGTCCGGCACCGCTTATCCGTGCCTACTGTCTTGAAAAGGCTCTCGGTACTCCCGCAAAAATTTACTATAAATTTGAGGGCAACAATACAAGTGGCAGCCATAAACTCAATTCTGCAATCGCTCAGGCTTATTATGCGAAAAAGCAGGGCTTGAAAGGTGTTACAACAGAAACAGGTGCAGGTCAGTGGGGTACAGCTCTTTCAATGGCTTGTGCATATCTCGGACTTGACTGTAAAGTTTATATGGTAAAAGTCAGCTATGAGCAGAAGCCTTTCAGACGTGAAGTAATGCGTACCTACGGTGCAAATGTAACCCCTTCACCGTCAGAAACTACCGAAGTAGGCAGAAAGATACTTGCAGAACACCCCGGCACAACGGGCAGTCTTGGCTGTGCTATATCTGAGGCTGTTGAAGTTGCTACTAAAACAGAGGGTTACAGATATGTATTAGGCTCTGTTTTGAATCAGGTACTTTTGCACCAGTCCGTTATCGGTCTTGAGGCAAAAGCTGCTCTTGACAAATACGGCGTAAAGCCTGATATTATCATAGGCTGTGCAGGCGGCGGCTCTAACTTGGGCGGACTTATCGCACCTTTCATGGGTGAGAAACTGCGTGGTGAGAACGATTATAAAATAATTGCTGTTGAGCCTGCATCATGTCCGAGCTTTACAAGAGGAAAGTTTGCATATGACTTCTGTGATACAGGTATGATATGTCCGTTGGCTAAGATGTACACACTTGGTTCCAACTTTATCCCGTCACCCAACCATGCAGGCGGTCTGCGTTTCCATGGTATGTCATCTACTCTCAGCCAGCTTTACCATGACGGCTATATGGACGCTGTTTCATATGAGCAGACAGAGGTATTTGCGGCAGCAGAGCAGTTTGCAAGAGTAGAAGGAATTCTTCCTGCTCCCGAAAGCTCACACGCTATCAAGGGTGCCATAGATGAAGCTCTCAAATGCAAGGAAACAGGCGAGGAAAAAACCATTCTCTTTGGTCTTACGGGTACAGGTTACTTTGATATGACAGCATATGAGAAATTCAATGACGGTGTCATGACCGACTATATCCCGACAGATGAAGAAATTGCACAGGGACTTTCAAAGCTTCCTGTTGTTCCCGAAGAATAATATATAACCGACAGTTCGCTTGGTATCAACCTGTCGTAAAACAAAAACCAGAAACTTTTGTCAATGCAGATGTGTCTGATTTTTTGTCAGGCACATCTTTTTTTATCGAGGAGGAGTTTCATGTATGCATTGAAAACGCAGGCACATTTTGATTCAGCCCATTTTTTGCACGGCTATGACGGAAAATGCAAAAATATTCATGGTCACAGATGGACAGTTGAGGCTGAAATAACGGGAGAAACACTTCAAAAAGACGGTTTTCAAAGGGATATGCTCATAGATTTCGGTGACTTCAAAAGAGAATTGAAAAATCTTGCGGATTTCTATGACCACAGCTTGATTTATGAAAAAAACTCTCTCAAAGAAAAAACGCTCTCTGCACTGAAAGAGGAAGATTTCAGGCTGATTGAGATAGAGTGCAGACCTACGGCAGAGAATTTTGCAAAGATGTTTTTTGATAGGCTGAAAGAAAAGGGATTGAATATTTCAAAAGTGACGGTTTATGAAACACCCGAAAATTGTGCCGTATATTCAAATTATCTGTAAAAATCAGTTTTTTTGGGAAAGGGGTGTGGGGGATAACCTTTTTTTGCAAAAAAAGGTTTCCCCCACGAAACCTCGATTATTGGAGGAAAAAAGGAATGTTTGAAGTTGTTGAAAGTTTTGTAAGTATCAACGGGGAGAGTACCCGTGCAGGTGAATTGGCTGTATTTGTGAGGTTTAAAGGGTGCAATTTGCATTGTTCGTATTGCGACACGCAATGGGCAAATGAATTTGATGTTGAATACAAAAATATGAGTACAGGGGAACTATGTGAGCTTGTGAAAAATACAGGTGTTAAAAATGTCACTCTCACGGGCGGGGAGCCTTTGCTTCAGGATAAAATGGAAGTTTTGATTGAAAGCTTGATTGCTCAAGGAAACCGTGTTGAAATTGAAACAAACGGCAGTATATCTCTTGAAAAGTTTGCCGATTTGAAAAACAGACCTGTTTTTACAATGGACTATAAGTTGCCGTCAAGCAACATGGAAACATATATGAATACAGATAATTTCAGTCTGCTTGAAAAAAGCGATACCGTAAAATTTGTATCGGGAAGCATTGCGGATTTGGAGAGGGCAGTTGAAATTATAGAAAAATATTCACTTTTGGAGAAATGTCATGTTTATATAAGCCCTGTTTTTGATAAAATAGAGCCGAGTGAAATAGTGGATTTTATGATAAAGAGGAATTTGAATGGAATAAGACTGCAATTACAGATGCATAAATTCATATGGGAGCCTGACAGGAGGGGCGTTTGATGGATAAAAAAGCAATAGAATATCATGTCAGAGGAATTTTGGAGGCAATAGGCGAAAATCCCGACAGAGAGGGACTTTTGGAAACCCCTGAAAGAGTGGCAAGAATGTTGGAAGAGGTTTTGGAGGGCATACAATACAGTAATCATGAGATAGCACAGATGTTTGGAAAGACATTTGACGTACCGAACAATGACACGGTTGTCATGCGTGATATAACGGTATTCAGCTACTGTGAACATCATTTTGCATTGATGTATGATATGAAAGTGAACGTTGCCTATATCCCTCACGGTAAAGTTTTGGGATTGAGCAAAATTGCAAGGGTATGTGACATGGCGGCAAAGCGTCTGCAATTACAGGAGAGATTGGGAAATGACATTGCAGAGATAATATCCGAAGCGGCAGGCACGCCTGATGTAGCCGTTGCAATAAGCGGTTCACACAGCTGTATGACGGCAAGGGGCATAAAAAACGTATCTGCCCAGACCATCACCGAAACTTTCAGAGGACAGTTTAAGGTTGATAACGATTTAAAAAACCTTGTGAGATTTAAATGAGAGTGGAGAGTGGAGAGTGAAGAGTGAAGAGTAGAGTGGAAAATGTGATAACTCCGCTCTCAACTCTCCAAACTCCACTCTAAAAGTAAAGGAGAGAGAATATGAAAGCACTTGTGTTGTTCAGCGGCGGTGTAGATAGTACAACCTGCCTTGCAATAGCCGTTGAAAAGTATGGAAAAAACAATGTAATAGCATTATCGATAAGTTACGGTCAAAAACATACCAAAGAAATTCAGGCAGCCGAAAAAATAGCGGAGTATTATGGAGTAGAGCTGAAAAAGCTTGATTTGGCAAGGATTTTTGAAGGCTCGGACTGTTCGCTGTTAAGTTCATCAAGTGAGGACATTCCAAAGGAAAGCTATGCAGAACAGCTTAAAAAGACAGACGGAAAGCCTGTTTCAACTTATGTGCCATTCAGGAATGGTTTATTTTTGTCATGTGCGGCAAGCGTTGCATTGTCAAACGGCTGTGAAGAAATATATTACGGCATACATACAGATGATGCGGCAGGAAATGCCTATCCCGATTGCAGTGAGGAGTTCAATAATGCGATAAATAGTGCAATTTATATAGGCAGTGGAAACGCATTAAAAGTCACAGCCCCGTTTGTGAACATGAAAAAAGCAGATATAGTTGCAGAGGGCTTGCGATTAAAAGTACCGTATCAAATGACATGGAGCTGCTATGAGGGCGGAGAAAAGCCATGCGGAGTATGCGGAACGTGCCGTGACAGGATAGCGGCTTTCAGAGCAAACGGAATAACGGAGGAATAAAAATATGAGTGAATTAACGCTTTTAGGGAATAAAAATACAAAATATCCAAGTGACTACTCGCCCGAAGTGCTTGAAACGTTTGAAAACAAGCATAAGGAAAATGACTATTTTGTAAAATTCAACTGTCCTGAATTTACGAGCTTATGCCCGATAACAGGACAGCCTGATTTTGCCTGTATATATATCTCATATATTCCCGACAGGCTTATGGTTGAAAGCAAGTCACTTAAATTATACCTTTTCAGTTTCAGAAATCACGGGGATTTTCATGAAGATTGTGTGAATATCATCATGAAAGACTTGATTAAATTAATGAATCCGAAATATATTGAAGTATGGGGAAAGTTTCTGCCGAGAGGGGGAATTTCAATAGACCCGTACTGCAACTGGGGCAGACCTGATACAAAATGGGAACAGCTCGCATGGGACAGACTTTCACACCATGACTTATATCCCGAACTCGTCAACAACAGATGAAACAATGAGCAATTAGCAATGTGCAATGTGCAATTATTTTTGAACATCATTTTTATATAAAAAAAGCCACTTTATTTCTTTACGGAATAAAGTGGCTTTTATGATTCATTGCTAATTGCTAATTTTTTTGCGGTTTATGAAGAAGTAAGCAAGACCGCATAACATCATTCCCGAAAGGGCGAATACAAAATACATTCTTGTATCTTCAAAACCGGATTCCGGCAATGTATAGGGAATGAATTTCTTTGTATTGGTGAATTTCACTTCTGCAGTAACATTGTCTTCAATAGTGCCGTTGTCTGCACCCTCAAAGGTCGTGTCATATTCTGCATTGACTTCTTCTTCTACGGTGTAAACCGTGCCGACAGGGATATTCGAGATAACAATACTTTCATCATCGCAAAGTGTAAATGTTGCGGAGCCGTCCGTGAATGTGATACTGCCCTTTGAAGTAGTGAAAGTACCGCTTAAAGCATCGGCACCTTTGAAAAGTGTAACAGTAAAATTAAATTTCTGCTCTGCCATTTCTTGGGGAATATCCTCCGAGCTGTTGATACCACGAACATTCTTGGAAACTTTAAGACTGCCAAATTTTGGCTTGGGATTATAGGTATTTGTCACAGTAACCAATGAACTTTCTTTGCCGATAGCGGTTGCACCCGTAAGGACAACAGAGGAAGTCCACTCATCTGAAACACTTTCTTCGCTTACACTGTAAGTGGTGCCGTAAGGCAATCCTGAGAGAATGACAGGCTCATCAACACTTACTTTAGCGGTGAAAGTAGTTGATATTTCGTCATAGGAAACGAGTGTGCTGCCGATAATGGATACTGAATCAGTCATGGAAGATGTCTGATACTTGAAGCCGTCTTTGTAGTCGTTCAGGTTGACTTCTGTATTGGTAAGAGCAACTTTGAAAGTAAACAGAGAAGAGTTGTTAATACCGCTTTCTGTTTCATCATTTTTTTCAAGTTTCTTTTCAAGTTTCAGTTCGCCTGTTTTACGGGTATTGGTAACAACTTCAAGATTGTCATTATTAGTAGGTTTGCCCTCTTCATCCTGACCGACAGTACCGGAAGCATTATCGTTATCTTTAGGTTCATAGTTGGAATCAGCCTCAACCATTTCGGTAACGGTGTAGCTTGTGCCATAGGGGATACCCTCGATAACAGCAATTTGATTTCTCTGGAGGGTGAATTCCGCATCTTCACCAAGTTTTTTCTTAGTGCCGTTGATGATGATATCTATGTTAGCATAAGTACTGCTGTCTGCATTGATTTCCTTTATACCAAAAATGTTCGTCAAAGCAAGTTTGAATTTAAAGGAATCCGAAACATTATCATCAGGAGCAAGTTCCTTTTTGACTTCAAGAGAGAAAGTCTTTGGGATATTGATGAACGTTTCCGTAATCTGAACAGGCTCATCCGAATTGACAGCAGAGGTATTGTCATAGCTGTACTTAGTGTCGGTATTTGATGAAAGTTGATTTGCAATTTCGTTATCATTCTTGTCAGCAATTCTTACAGTAGTATCATAGTATTCACTTACTTTTCTGCTTCTTGTTGTGGAAAAGTCCTCAACCTTGCCATCTCCTTTGACGGTTTGCAGAATGTCATTTTGATTGACGTACATGGTACTCGCTTTAGTGAACTGTTTTTTGAATTCTGCAGAAGATTCCTTGTCATCTGTACCGTACATAAGACGGAAAGAGCCTAAATCATCAGTTGTACCGGTAAGACCGTTTTTATCAGTACCGGTAAAGCTTGCAAACTCATCAGTCCAGATATAGTTTACATTTTTAACGGCAGGGCTGGTGGAATCCGGAATAAAGTCATGCTCTTCATACAAGACTTCATTTTGAAGTTTTTCTTTATAACTGGAGGCTGTCCAGTCAGTGATTTGATATACATTTCCCGGTGCAAAAGTGGAATTACCCGTTTCGTTGTCCACATTTGAAGGCCATGAAGTGCTGCCCTGAACATATCCGCTTCCGCCGAGTCTCAGATATTTTATATTATTGGCATCTGTCGGGAAATCGCTGAATTTATACAGATGGTCACCGACTTTTTTACCTATGTATAACACACCGCCCTGACCGGAACGCCATATCCATGCACCAATGGTTTTATTTTCGTCCCATGTTTTATCTCCGGAGAGTTTCTTGCTTGTATCAAGATACAAGGCATTGGGATCATATTTATAGGCTAAATCTTTTCCGGAAAGCAGTGTTTTCTGACCGAGAACATCACGCTCATAGGAATTGTAAGTAGGGGAGAGAATGCCGCTTTTGCCGACATCTTCTGCAGATGTGCCGGTGTTGGATATGCTGTAGTTGAATACATCATAGTCAGCGGCTTTTTTTGTAAGGTCAACAAGACCGGGGTTGATGTCTTTGAAGTTGGTAATCTCTTTAATTTTGAGATTGCTGTCATTGGGGATAGCAGAGAAATTGAATCTTACAAAGAGGTCGGATTCATACATACCACGTTCCATATAGAACATTCTGAGGGTATGTGTCATATTCTGATTATAAGTACCGTCTGCATTGAAAGTTCCTTCTGCCATTACGTCTTCCAGATTGACAGTAAGCTGTTTGGTGATATTTTTGGCAAGGTTGTCCATTCCGACATACATACCTGTATTGCTGTTATAGCCGAGTTTTGTTGCGTCATTGGCATACGCTTTTTTCTCGGCAAAGTCGATAAGACCTGTAGTATCTTTATGGTCACCGCCAAGGTCAAGCACAAGCTTGTCATCGATGAATACCCACACGTCATCATCGCCCATGAATTCAAAAGTGGCATTAACAGAGCCTGTTCCATCTACAGTATCCACTTTTCCGTCTTTGCGGATTTTGAATTTGATGTCGAAATAAGTACCGAAACCAAGATCGTTGTCTTTACCGTTGGCACTGTCATAGGAGTTAAATGGAAGGTAGGATACAGTCCTTACATCTTCTGCTATTTTTTTACCGTTTTCATCTCTGATAAGAGTACCCTGAGATTTGATTTGAGTATCTGTTTCTTTATACTTGCCTTTGCTCTGGTCAAAGTACAGGTTGTCTTTTCTGGAGTTAAACTGATAATAGATAGCATCTCCGGTAGCACCGGCATCACCATGAACTTTGTTTGCACCAATTTTTACTTCATAAAACGGAAAATCGACATTATCCCAATACTTTACCAAATCGGAATGAGCTTTTGCCCAGTCCTTGTCAAAATACGGCATTTTGATTCCGTTTTGAGTAATCGTTCCATCTGTCAGGGTATTGTCAACAAGTCCTTGAACAGCACCGTCATAATTGCCTCTGAATGACAGATTGGCTTGCCAGTAGAAATTTTTGTAGAAATCTGAATACACATTGGTGTTTTTACCGTCATAAGTCTTGTCGCCTTTATTGTCGGCACCATAGTTATAGGAGATGTCCTGGTCAAAGCTGTCATTAAATCTCTTATTGCCATCGGTATTATTAAGTCCGTCCGGTTTTTTATATTCTCTGTAGAAACATCCGAAATACAGAGGTACAGAAGTTTTATACAGGTTTTCGGCAGTTCCCGCATCACTTAATGATTTGTCGGAATAAAAGTACGTTTTGCCTTTTTCGAGATTTCTGTATATATCCCCTGTCTGCCAGAGAATATTATTTTCATTTCTGCCGGTAATGATAAGACCGGTGGGATTAAAGCCAATGTCGTCATATTTGACAGTATATACATATTCTTTTTTGGAAGAATCATAATTCATAGCAGCGCCGTCCCAGACGTTATCTTTAGAGCCGTTGAACAGATATACCTTTACGTTTTTGTCACCATTCATTGTGCTTTTAAATCTGATGGTAAGGTTTTCGGATGAAGGTGAATACAAAGCCTTGTAGTTCATCGTACTTTCAATGGCTTTATTCAGATTTACATAAGGATCAGCATAACCTTCTGCAATAGAATTATGTCCGCTGTCTGCAATATAATTATAAAGACTTGAAGTAGCCGTATAGATATTTCCGGTATAGGTATATTTGAGGGTTCTGCCTTTGATATAATCGGTAGTTTCACTTTTGCCGTCAGACATACCTACAACGTCTTCATTTGCAATACTTCTGTCGGGCAAAGTAGCGTTACCCTCCTGGTTGATATGGCTGCTGAGAGAAGTCTGTGTGGTTTGGGAAGTGATATAGCCGTCAGCCGCATTTGCAACGAGAGGTGCAGATGAAAGCAGAGTTGTAAAGGGCACTGCCGCTGCAGCGAGTACAGCAAGGATTCTTTTGCCGAATTGCTTATTCATTTTCATCCGCTCCTTTCTTTTTATTGTTCAGTGCAAGCACAACTGCAAGCGAGGCAAAACATACTCCGACAAGTGCGATAATCACTCTTGCAGAGCTGTCACCTGTGAATACAGGCGGATTGGAAGAATTTTCGGGACTTGAAACTAAAGGTTTAGAAACTTCTGCTTTGGATTCACCGGAGGTTTGTTTTGAAACCTCGTCAGCACTGCCGGAAGGTTCAGAGGATTCCGGTCTGGAGTCATCGGAAGTTTGTTTTGA
This sequence comes from Ruminococcaceae bacterium UBA1213, assembly GCA_002309275.1. Taxonomy (GTDB): domain Bacteria; phylum Bacillota; class Clostridia; order Oscillospirales; family Acutalibacteraceae; genus UBA1213. The sequence continues at coordinate 19,777 of DBXL01000038.1, forward strand.
AACTTCGTCATGGCTGCCGGAAGAAACCTTTGTTTTAGGCTCGGAAAGTACGTCATACTGCCACTCGTTCACCCCATTGACGCTTACGGCAAGGGGAACAGAAATCATATATGGCTCAAAGAGCTGATATTTTTTAGCGTCACCGCTTGCGGAAAGTTCACGCACAAGATACATACCTTGTGCGAGAGCATCAAATTTGCACATACCGTTGCCGTCTGTAACAGCCGTTGCGACAGGTGAGAGGGTTTCGGCTATGCCCGCAAATTTCTTTGCAAGAGAAACGGACTCGCTGAAGGATATGCCTTCAAAGGTTACATCCCTGTTTTTTTCTATTTTTGCAAGGGAAGCATATGTTTCTGAAACAGAGTAGTTGGCAGAGCCGTTTTCGGTTTTGAGGTCAGCAATTTTATAAATGCCGATTTCAGCACCCTCTATGGCTGTATCAACACCAAGTTTCTGTACATAGAAATATACTGTCAGACTTTTATTTTGATTTTCGTCTATATCGGGGACAAGGTTATTGTCAAGAGCAAAAATACCTACAGGTTCGGTCATAACCAAAAGCATTGCCGTAAACAGTGAAACTAATAATGACATAAATTTTAATTTCATGCCGAACCGCCTTTCTTTGATTTGAATTTTAAAATAATTTTTCTTATTGCTGTAGAGATAACAAGAATAAAAATAAAAAGCATAAAGCCTGCGAACACCCATACAGCAGGATCGATTACAAGTTTGTGTTCTTCGGTAGTAACCAATCCTTTTTCATCTACCTTTTTTTCGTCAAACTCAACACGTTCTCCCATCACAAGCAGTCTGTGGGTATTTACCCCGTAGGGCTCACACGTTACAAGAGTTGCAAGGTCTCTTCCGTTTTCTATCATAAGAACGTCAACATCTGTGGGTTCAATCACTTTTATGTCATACACCTGATAAGCAAGTATCTTATTAAGAATATGCATATAGAACTTATCGCCCTTTTTGATTTTATCAAGGTCGGAAAAGAATTTTTGATTAGGCAGACCTCTGTGACCTGTCAGAACGGTGTGAGTTGTTTCACCGCCGGTAGGGAGGGAACTGCCGTGTATATGACCTATGCCGATACCGAGGGAAACCTCTGTGGAATAGTGGTAAATGGGTTCTGTAAGACCTATTTTAGGAATCTCAACATAACCCATTATACCGTTTCCTGTAAGATTCAAGAGTGTTTCATAATAAGCATCGGGATCATATTCCGCATCTGTAACGATATTTCTGTTTTGAGTGACAAGGTATTGGTTATAGTCGCTTGCCTTTTTCATAAGTGCATCGTATTCTTTTGTGTCCATCTGGACGGCTTTTTCATTGTATTCCGTTATCAGCTGCATATCACGGTATCTGTTCCACCTGTCGCTGATGACAGGGTAGAGCAGAAGAACCGTGCAGGCAATAAAACCAATAATAGAGAATACAGAAATTAATCTGCGGATATGATTTTTCACTCTTTATTATTCAGCCTTTTTCTTTTTCTTGTTAGCGATATAGAGAGTAAGGAATCCTGCCATACCAAGACCACCGCCGATTGTGATAGCGATAGTACCTTCACCGCCTGTTGCAGGGAGAGCAGCGAGTTTTGTATTGACTATCTCAACAGGAGTGATGTTGTCATAAGCACTGATGGAGTTGGTAACATTGCCTTCAGAGTCAACTGAGTTCTTGGCAAGTGTGTTGAAGTAGGTAGCTTTGCCGACAGGAGTTTCACCGAATGTATTACCGCCGTCTGTGCTGAGGTAAGTGTCGATGCTGTACTGAGTCATGATGCCTTCTTCATTGAGTGTAGCAGCAATAATGATTTTATATACATTGGTATTGATGGTGTAGGTAGGAGGAGCAACAGTTTCCTTCATGTAGTATGTACCTGTATCAAGACCAACGAAACGGATATGACCGTTCTTATCGGAAGTTGCTTCACGGATAACATTAGTCATTGCAGCGTCATCATACAGAGCGAATTCAGCCTGATCGAGCCATTTGGGACTTCTCTTTGTACCCTTAGTTGTCAGTGTAGAAGTAGCTTCTTCAAAAGTTTCTCCTGCGTCTGTTACTTTGTTAAGTTCAAAGGTTTCCTTGTCCTGAGCGGAATGTGTGGAATCATCTGTTGTAGCTTCAGCGTCGAGTTCGGCATCGATACCGAAAGTATAGTGATAAGTAGAATCCTGAATTGTCTTAACGCTTGTAGCATCGGAAGGATCGTTGCTGTAGCTGAGTTTTGCTGTGTTGACGTTTTCAGCGTAGTTAAGACCTGCACCCTCAAGGAATTTTGAGTCATAAGTAACAACAACACTCTTACCGCCGTTGGCACGGATGTAAGCATCCTTGAACTCAATGGTAAACTTTGTAGCCATGGCTGAACTTGAACCGGCTGTACCTGTTTCTGCCTTATTGTATGTAACAGTATAATCTGTACCTTCAACTGCCGGAGTATCGCCTACAGTTACAGAAAGATTATTGATACCTTCAAATGAGCCTACTTCCAGGTTATCTTCGATCTTATACTGAACAGTAGTGTACTGAGCGGTATAGTAAGGAATGGTCATTTTATCGAGTTTGAATTTAACTGTATCACCGTAAGCAACAGCGTCACCCTCGGTATTGTTCATGGAGCTGTCAACGATGGACTTATCGAAATTGCTTTCGCTTGACTTGAGATAAGCCTTGGAAGGATTATTGAAATATGTTTTCATATCAACAGTGCTGCCTTCAGCGGTTGTGGCAATCTTGTTAGGATCGGTGATATTGACAGCGACCAGAGCGGGGTTATAAACAACTGTATCGGAATCAGTTGCGATAACAATATAAAGACCTGCTTCAACATCAGCAGTATATTTTGTGCCGTCTTTTGTCATCTCAATACCTGTGAGAGTTGTCGTGCCGGCATTGATAGCTTTTGCGATAGCTACAACCTCATTAGCGGTAGGTGTTTTGAAATCAGCGATAGCGGTAGTTGCATCACAGAGAACGTAATCGGAGAGTTTTCCGCCTGTGTAAACGCCCTTAACGATCTGATAAGCGGTAACTTTTGCTTTGGTGTCTGTAACGCTTGTTACGGTAATGGTCTGTTTGGTGGTAGCGGCGTCTGTGCCGGTAGCTGTCCATGTGCCGTCTGTGATAACTGTGTTAGCGGCGAACACGGACATAGTGGACATACTTGCGATAGTAGCTGCTGCAAGTGCGAGTGTCAATACTTTGACGAG
>DBXL01000122.1:0-125 GCA_002309275.1 Ruminococcaceae bacterium UBA1213
AGCACAGGTATGTTGTATTCTCAGGCTGTGTTTACCTTTGTCAGAATTCTCGAACAGAATGAAAGACAGGCGATCGCAGAGATGACAGAGAATGTCAAAGAATATGCGACAAAGCTTAGTTCCGA
>DBXL01000122.1:178-311 GCA_002309275.1 Ruminococcaceae bacterium UBA1213
AAGTCTTCAAATTCGTTGAAGATTAATCTTATTACAATTTAGCATACAAGCTCCGAAAGGGTTTTTGAAATATAAAATCCTTTTGGAGTGGTATAAGAGGTGAATTTTGTGAAAGAAAAAGAAACCGTATATA
>DBXL01000122.1:320-1146 GCA_002309275.1 Ruminococcaceae bacterium UBA1213
TATATAAGTGTGTTACAACAATTTCAGATTTACAGGAATATATCGGTGACAGCAGGATATGTGCATTTGACTATGAATATGCACCAGATGAGCAGTACCGCTGCGAGGATAAAGCAGCTCTCGACCCTGCCAAAAGCCATATAGTCGGCTGTAGTTTCTCTGTAAAACCGTACACAGCCGTATATGTTCCGATTGCTCATATCAGCGGTGAGAACATAGATAAAGAGCAGTTTATGATGTTTTTAAAAGATTTTCTTTCAAACCCCAATATCATAAAAATAGCCCACAATATTTCCTACGAATCAATGATGTCGTATCATATGGGAATTGTTATACAACTGCCGGTGTATGACACAATGGCGGCATCACAGATGACATTGAAAAACAGTACGGATTTTCGCAGGCTCAGTGATTCGGGTTTAAAAAAACTTGCAGCGGAATTGTGCGGTACACCGCTGCCGAGCTTTTCAGATGTTACATTTGGTCGGCATTTTGATGAATTGGACGCACAGGATTCGGAAACGGTTAGATATGGCTGTGCCGACTCTGATTTTACATTAAGACTGTACTATATTTTCAATCAGTGGTTTGACAGATATTTACCGAAGCACAGGTGGATTGTTGAGAATATTGAATCCCCGACAGCTGTTTATCTCGGCATTATGAAGCATAACGGTGTGCCTATAGATTTACCGCTTATGGAGAAACGTAAAAAGGAAGCGGAAACGCAGATTACCGACATAAGGGATAAAATTTCTTTTATTATCGGTGATGTTAATATCGGAGAAAATTGCAGCACAAAGGCTTTCAGGAATTATTTGTATCA
>DBXL01000122.1:1328-4464 GCA_002309275.1 Ruminococcaceae bacterium UBA1213
CTGTATTCACCCTGATTTTTTCGCACTTTCGACAGATACGGGCAGAATGAACTGCAAAGCACCGAACGCCCAAAATATGCCCCGTAAAACCAATGACCCGATAGGTGTCAGAAATTTTATCAAAGCACCCGAAGGTTATATGATTTTATCCCTTGATTTTTCACAAATAGAACTTCGTGTAGGTGCATTCTATTGCCGTGATGAAGTAATGATGGAAACCTACCGCAGAGGCGGTGATATTCATGCGGCTACGACTTCCGTAATCTTCGGAGTGTCATACGAAGAAGCACAGGATAAACACCGCAGGGATTATAAGGAACAGCGTACAATAGCCAAAAATGTGAACTTCGGTACATTTTACGGATTATTTCCCCGTGGACTTCAAAATACTTTACGGTTTAAAGCAGGAGTAGAGAAGAGTATATCCGAATGTGAACAGATAATAAACAACCTTAAGTCGGGATATAAGGGCTTGACAGCATGGCAGAACGAAACAAAGAGCATGGCTCGAAAAAAGATGTATTCCGAAACATGGCTCGGCCGCAGGAGATATTTGCCTGATATAGGCAGTAAGAATTGGGGAAGAAAATCGTTTGCCGAACGCTGTGCTTTGAATACACCTATTCAGGGAACAGCAGCGGATATACTAAAACTCGCAATTGTAAGAATATTGAACGGACTTTCCGAAAGGACGTGGCTCAGACCTATACTTCAAATTCACGATGAACTTACTTTCATTGTTCCCGAAGATAAGGTTAATGAAGCAGTAGAATTTATCAAAATATGTATGGAAGAACAGCCTTTCCCGGAGTTTGATTTGCCGTTGGTCGCAGAAGCGGCTGTAGGACGTAATTTCGGCGAAATGGAAGAAATGGAGGAATAGCTTTGATGTATAGAAACGACAAGGGTTACAGTGACCCGACAGCGGGAATGGCACTGTCCAATGTCTGCCGTGATGTCAAGCGTGAACGAAGACACAGAAACTCTATAAAGCAGCGACCTAAAGTATATATTGTTTCTAAGTTTTCGGGTGATATAAAGAGCAATATGAAGTATGCCGCTAAATGCAGCCGATTTGTTGCAAAAAAACGCAGAATACCTATTGCAAGTCATTTGATGTATCCTGTTATGGGTTTCAGAGATAGTATTGCAGAGGAAAGAGAAATGTGCTGTATGTTTGGTCTGGCACTGCTTTCTGTATGCGATGAGGTATGGTGTTTTACCGTCAACGGCGAAGTTTCGGAAGGAATGCAAACGGAGCTTGACGAGGCAAAGCACCTTAAAATTCCTATCAAATATTTTAACTCGGAGGTAAGCAAATGAATATTACAGCACAGGATATTATAAACAGTTTGTTTAATCCCGATGATATTGTAAACATTCGTATATTTGACGACAGAAAAAACGGCATATTTGCAGGGAGAAAATATTCCGTTGAAGCCGGCAAGTTTATAGGGCTTGAGTCTATTTTGCGTGAGCATAATGCGAAGAACAGAGGTGTGTTCTTTGTTGTGAACAGCGGAGGTCATAATGACAGGGATATTAACCGCATAAACGCTCAGTTTGTAGAAATGGACGACAAGACCTTTGCCGAACAGCAGAAACTTATTGATGAATTTCCGCTGCCGCCGTCAATGATTATCAAAACGAAGAAGTCGCTGCATACATACTGGTTTATGAAGAATGCAGCGGTAAACAGATTCAGAGCCGTTCAAAGGGGATTAATAGAGCATTTTGGCGGCGATCCTGTTTGCATTAACGAGAGCCGTGTTATGAGATTGCCGGGATATTATCACTGCAAAGGTGAGCCTGTTATGGTCGAGTGTATTTTGTTTCACCCTGAAAGGAAGTACACGCAGAGCGAGCTTTCCAAGTATCTGAATGTTGGTAATACTGATAATGAAGTCAAAAAATCCGAATACAGTGCACCTAAGAAAGGCAATGAAAAAGGTCTTGAACTTGTATTGTCGCAATGTGATTTTTTGAAACATTGCAGGGAAGATGCAGAAACCCTTTCAGAACACGATTGGTATGCTATGATAACAAATCTCTTTCCCTTTGATAAAGGTATAGAGAAAATACATGAATTTTCGCAAGCTTATCCGAGATACAGCAAGCAGGAAACCGACAGTAAAATCGCTCATTTTCAGAACTCAGGCACTCGTCCGATAACTTGTAAAACGATAGCTGAAAAAGGTTTTAAATGCCCCAAATATGTAAGCGGTGAGTGTACTTGTAAAGCACCTGCGGCATTGTGTTATGAAGAAGTGACAATGGAAACTTTACAGGCTTTGATTGACAATATGCAGGTCAGTACGTCTGCTATTGAGAATTTGCAGAGAGTGAGAAAGTTTACAAAGGACTTTTTGTTTAATGTTGACGCAGTTACCGCAAATGCAGTAATCGGACATCTTTTGAAACAGAAATTTAATCTCAAAAACGCCGATATTAAACCGCTGCTCTCATTCCACAAAGAGGTTTACAAGCAGTTTGAATCTAACCGCAAAGCTAAGGACAGAAGTAAAAATTCGGAGAATATTCCCGATTGGTATGAGATGTCTGAGCGTGGGCTGAGATTTCTTCCGGATATTTTGGCAGCGGATATGGCGAAGAAAGCACCTGTTTTCTATGCAGCGGAACAGTACTATGCTTACAAACACGGTGTGTACAACGTAATTACGGAGCTTGACGCTAAGAATATGATTCGTGAAAAAATGCTCCCCGGATATACAAAGCTGTCGCAGATTACCGATGCAGAGGGGCAGTGGAAGATGCAGATACAGCGTGATGTCAGAGAGCTTGACTCAAATCCGTATATTATAAACGTGAAGAATGGTTTGTACAATGTTCTTGAAGACAGGCTCACACAACACGATGAACGCTATCTTTCAACGGTACAGCTTAATGTGAATTATACGCCGGGGGCGGATTGCCCAAGATTCAGGCAGTTTTTGCACGAATCTCTTTCCGATGATCAGGTTGTCTTGATTCAGGAAATGCTCGGTTATTTCCTTATTCCCGTAAACAGGGCACAGAAGTCATTTGTAATCGTAGGTGAGGCAGGTGCGGGAAAATCTAAGCTTCTGCTTGTTTTGAACGATATTCTTCTCGGTAAGGAAAATGTCAGCAATGTATC
>DBXL01000143.1:0-900 GCA_002309275.1 Ruminococcaceae bacterium UBA1213
TTTTCTTAAGTTGACGACATTGGCCTCTAAGCGAAGCATAGGCGGGGGAGTATGTCACGCGATAAAATTTTCGGTTGAATATCGGCGAAAAATATGTTATCATGGAAAAGATAAAAAGAAAATGGGGGAGAGTTTCTTGGAAGAGATAAATACAAAAGCGGAGCTTGAAAAGCAGGCTCAATATACAGATATGCTGAAAGATATACTTTTCATGAGGTATAACTGTGGTCAGCCGAAGGCTCATGTCAGGACATACGGCTGTCAGCAGAATGTAGCAGACAGTGAGAAAATAAAAGGAATGCTGGAAGAAATGGGCTGTGCATTGACGGAAAGTGCAGAAGAAGCGGATATTATTATATTTAATACCTGTGCAGTCCGTGAACACGCTGAGGACAGAGTTTTTGGAAATGTAGGAGAACTGAAAGCTCTCAAGAGAAAAAAACCGTCACTTTTAATAGGCTTGTGCGGGTGCATGATGGAGCAGAAGCACATTGCAGAGAGAATCTATAAAAGTTTTCCATACGTTGGTTTGGTGTTCGGCACTCATGTGATACATAAATTTCCCGAAATGCTGTATAATGCGGTAACAACAGGAAAAAGACTTGTTGAAAGAGGCACTGATGACGGTCAGATTTATGAGGGCATACCTATGCACCGAGACGGCAGTTTTAAAGGCTGGCTGTCCATCATGTACGGCTGTGATAATTTCTGCACATACTGTATTGTACCTCATGTCAGAGGGCGTGAAAGAAGCCGTCAGCCGTCAGTCGTACTTGATGAAGCAAAAGCTATGATACAATCAGGCTTTAAGGAGATAACGCTTTTAGGACAGAATGTCAATTCCTATGGAAAGGGCTTGGAAGAAAAAGCAAGTTTTCCAAAATTGCTGAAAGATGTCAG
>DBXL01000143.1:983-12103 GCA_002309275.1 Ruminococcaceae bacterium UBA1213
ATAAAATATGCAATCATATTCATTTGCCGTTTCAGTGCGGAAGTGACAGGATACTCAAACGCATGAACCGCCATTATGACAGGGCGAAATACATGGAGATAGTGAACTATGCAAAGAGTAAAATACCCGATTTGTCATTAACGAGTGATGTAATCGTAGGATTCCCCGGTGAAACGTATGAGGACTTTCAGCAGACTCTCGACTTGATAAGGGAAGTAGGTTTTACCTCTTTGTTTACGTTTATCTATTCGCCGAGAGTAGGCACACCAGCGGCAAAAATGGAAGATCCGATAAGCTATGAAGAAAAGTCAGAGTGGTTCAGTGAACTTTTAAAAGTTCAGGAAGAAATAGCGGCAAAAAGATGTGCAGAGATGAACGGCAGAATATACAGAGTGCTTGTAGAGGAACAGAAAAAAGACGGAATACTTTGTGCAAGGACACAAAATAATATAGTTGTGGAAGTTGGAGGAACGCCCGATTTAATAGGCACATTCCAAAATGCAGAGGTCACGGAGTCAAGAAACTGGATATTAAGAGGAAAAATTATTTAATTTTAAAGGAGATAATTTAAAATGGAAAACAAAAATGTAAATGAAATGGACATTATAGAACTGACAAGGGAACTTGGAAAGAAACTGCAAAAAGAGGATATATATTTAAAATATCAGCTTGCAAAGCAAGCAGCAGATGAAGATGAAGAACTGCAAAAGATGATAAATGAATTCGGCTTAAAGCGTGAGGAGATAAGCGAGGCTACATCAAAGAGTGAAAGCGAGCAGGATCCCGAAAGAATACAGAAGCTCAACAGAGAAATGAGAAAAGTCTATGCAAAGATAATGACAAATGAAAGAATGATAAATTATAACGATACAAAAGATGAATTTGATGTTCTCATGAAGCGTATCACCACTATCATACAGGAGTCATCAGAGGGAGAAGATCCCGAAACAGCGGATTATATCCCCTGCACAGGCAATTGTTCAGCTTGCGGAGGCTGTGGCTGAACAGTTAGCAATTAGCAATGTGCAATGAGCAATGTTATGATTAAAGTGGGGTTTGAGAATGAAGCAGGAAAGAAAATCGCTCCACTCTCCACTCTCAACACTCCACTCTATTAAAAGGGGAGTAAAAGAAGATGGCACTTTCACCGTTAATGGTGCAGTATCTGGAAGTAAAGGAAAAGAATAAGGATACTCTGATATTTTTCAGAGTAGGCGATTTTTATGAAATGTTTTTTGAAGATGCCAAGCTTGTATCAAGGGAACTGGAACTGACCTTGACAGGCAAGGAATGCGGACTGGAAGAAAGAGCCCCCATGTGCGGAGTGCCGTATCACAGTGTAGAGGGCTATATAGCGAAGCTGGTTGAAAAAGGCTATAAAGTGGCGATATGCGAGCAGACGGAAGATCCGGCAAAAGCAAAGGGACTTGTTAAACGAGAAATCGTGCGTATAGTTACCCCGGGAACTGTCATGGAATCAAGTATGCTTGACGAAAGCAGTAATAATTTCATCTGTACGGTGTTCACTCAGAAGGATAAAACAGGCTTGTCATTCTGTGATATTTCAACAGGTGAGCTGTATGCCACACTTGTAGAGGGTGACGGTCAGGAAAATAGAATCAAAGATGAATTGTTGAAATTTTCGCCGAAAGAAATATTAATAGGCGGAGATGCAGTGAAATTCAAGACGTTGTCGGCATTTATTAAAGATAAACTGTCAGCAAGTGTGAGTATGCTTGATGATGAAGAATTTTCCTTTGCGGAGGCTGAAAAGGTACTTTTAAAGCAGTTTCATAAAAACAGTCTTGAAGAATTGCAGCTTGAAAGCAGTCCTCAGACGGTTTCGGCATTGGGTGCATTGCTTTCTTATCTCAGCCGTACACAGATAAACGGCTTGGAGAGAATAGACCATATTGAGATTTATAAAGAAAGTCAGTATTTGCACATAGATTATAATACAAGGCGAAATCTGGAATTGACAGAGCCTCTTAATTCAAAGAATAAGTCAGCGAGTTTGTTGGCAGTTCTTGACAAGACGAAAACCTCTATGGGCAAGCGAATGATGAAAAGCAGTATTGAAAAGCCGCTTGTGAGCATGGCACAGATAGTAAAAAGACAGAATGGTGTAACAGAACTGTATGAAAATGTAATGATGAGAATGGATTTGCGTGAAGCACTTGTAGGGATAACGGATATTCAGAGAATTATTACAAGAATCGTATATGGTTCGGCGAATGCAAGAGAATTGCGTTCCATGTGTAATGCGTTAAAGAGATTGCCGACAGTCAGAGCGACTATAAAAGATGGTCAGAGTGGCATTATCAAAAGTATGTACAGTGATTTGGACAGCTTGGACGATATATGTAAACTGATAGATGAAGCAATAGTAGATGATCCGCCATTTACGGTAAAAGAGGGCGGAATGATAAAAGAGGGCTATCATAAAGAACTTGATGAGATAAGATATGATATGAATAACAGTTCGTCGATTCTGGCGAAGATAGAGGCAAGGGAACGCACCGAAACAGGCATACCGAAATTAAAGATAGGCTATAACAGGGTATTCGGCTATTATATAGAGGTATCCAATTCATATAAAAACATGGTGCCTGAAAGCTATATCCGAAAGCAGACTTTAACGAATGGAGAAAGATTCATCACACAGGAGTTAAAGGAACTGGAACAGAGGATATTGGGAGCAAAAGACCGTTCATTTGAGTTGGAGTATGCGATATTTGACTATATAAGAACAACTGTCGCCAAGTCGCTTGCAAGGATAAATAAGACGGCGAATGCAGTAGCCACGCTTGACGTGATAGCGTCACTGGCACAGGCGGCATTTGAAAATAATTATTGCTGTCCTACGCTCACGGCAGACGGGGTAATAAAATTGACGGAGAGCCGTCACCCTGTTGTTGAAAGCATATCAAGGGATATAAGATTTGTGCCGAATGATGTATTTCTGGACACAGATGAAAACAGGGTTGCTATTGTGACAGGACCGAATATGGCAGGTAAATCTACATATATGCGACAAGTGGCATTGATAGTGTTAATGGCACAGATGGGTTCATATGTTCCTGCAAAGTCTGCACAAATTTCGATAGTAGATAGCATATTCACGAGGATAGGTGCATCAGATGATTTGGCAACGGGACAGTCAACTTTCATGGTAGAGATGAATGAAGTGGCATATATACTGAAAAATGCGACAGAAAACAGCCTGCTTATACTTGATGAAATAGGCAGAGGAACATCTACATTTGACGGCATGAGTATTGCGAAAGCTGTATTGGAGTATGTGGCAGATAAAAAGACGCTTGGAGCGAAAACACTTTTTGCAACACATTATCATGAATTAACAGTTCTGGAAGATACCGTAAAAGGTGTTAAAAATTATAATATAGCGGCTATCAAGCGTGGAGATGATATTACATTTTTACGTCGTATTATTCGTGGTGCGGCAGATGAAAGCTATGGTGTAGAGGTTGCAAAATTGGCAGGCTTGCCCGAAAGCGTGATAGAGAGGGCAAAAAAGATTTTGTTGGAATTGGAGAGCGGACAGCCCAAGCAGAAACGCAGAGCGAAAAAGCAGGAAGAAACACCGCAGTTGACGTTCATGCCGGAAGAAACGGCAGTAGAAAAGCGTTTAAAATCAATAGATATAAACACAGTCACACCAATGGAAGCAATGAATATATTGTTTGAGTTGGTGAAGCTGTCAAATCAGCCGTAAGAAATTCTATGAAAGGAAAAGGCGAAAATTAGCACTTAATTGCACATTGCTAATTGCTAATTGGTAAAGATGGGAGTAATCAATGTTTTATCCAAGCAGGTAGCGGAACTGATAGCGGCAGGCGAGGTTATAGAAAGACCTGGTTCTGTAATAAAGGAATTAGTGGAAAATGCGATAGACGCAGGAGCAAAGAATATCACAGTTGAGATACAGAACGGCGGAGTTACTTTTATGAGAGTAACGGATAATGGAATAGGTATCGAAAGGGAAGATGTCCGAAATGCATTTTTACGTCATGCAACGAGTAAGATATTAAAAGAAGATGACTTGGACAGTATAGCAACGCTTGGATTCAGAGGAGAAGCCCTTGCATCAATATGTGCAGTGTCGAAAGTGGATATACTCACAAAGAATATAAACGAAGATGAAGGCACACGTTATGTAATAGAGGGCGGAGAAGAAAAAGCATTTGAGCCTGTGGGGTGTCCGCAGGGGACTACATTTGTTGTAAGGGATTTGTTTTATAATGTACCTGCAAGAATGAAGTTTTTAAAAAAAGACGTTGCGGAGTCGAATAATATAGCGAGCCTTATGGACAGGATAGCTCTTTCACATCCGGAAGTAAGCTTTACATTTATAAGAGATGGAAAGCCGATGCTGAAAACGTCAGGAAACGGAGATTTATATACAGCGATATTGCAGGTATTCGGAAAGCAGTTTGCAGCGGGACTGATAGAAACAAGTTATGAATATCAGGGAGTAAAGATGTATGGCTATGTAAGTAAGCCTGTAAGTGCAAACAGGGCAAGCCGAAATATGCAGGTATTTTTTGTAAATGGCAGGTATGTCAAGACAAAAACAGCTATGGCGGCACTGGAGCAGGCATATAGTGGCTGTATCATGTCAGGAAAATTTCCTGCTTGTGTGATGAATATAGAGATAGACTGTTCCAATTTAGATGTCAACGTACACCCGGCAAAGCTGGAGATACGTTTTACCAATGAAAAGCCGATATATAATTGTGTATATTACGGAGTGAAATCGGCAGTAATGGGCTATGATACAAGGGACGAAACGACATTTGAGAGCAAAAGCGAGCCGGAAGTTCAGCCTTCCGTCAAGCCTGTTTTCGCAAAGCCGGCATTGACGGGCATACAAATGAATATTCCTCAAAAAGAGGAAAAAGAGGAGTATAATATATTTGAGCCGGAAACGAGCGGATTTTCCGTATTGGCGGAGAGGGAGAAAAAACCGGAGAATTTGGCAAAAACGGGAGAAATAAGAACAGTCAATCTTGCAGAGGAACTGAAAGAGGCTGAACCGAAAGAAAATGATTTCAGATTTGATGAAGAATCGAGTATAGATTTTTTTGCCAACGTAGAGCCGAAAGAGCCGGAACATAAGGAAGAAAAAAAGGAGTGCGAGCCTGAAAAGGCTGTCAATTATATAGGGGAAGCGTTCAGGGCATATATTATCATAGAATATGATGAAGACAGACTGATGTTTATAGATAAACATGCCGCACATGAAAGGCTGATATATGAACAGCTTAAAAAGGATAATCCATCGACAGCCCCTCAGATGTTATTGGAGCCGATAACAGTAACGCTGGATAAAGAGGAATACAGCACTGTACTTGAAAATAAAGAGGCTTTCATGCAGGCGGGCTTTGATATAGACGACTTTGGAAGTGGGAGAATCATTATCCGTTCCGCTCCTCTTTTGCTTGAAAAGCTGGATATAACCGAGGCATTCATGGAAATATCGGAGTATTTGCAAAGACATAAAAAAGTGATATTGTCGGAGAAAATGGAGTGGATATATCAGAATACGGCTTGCAGGGCGGCTGTCAAGGCAGGAAATGTGAATAAGCGTGAGGAACTGATACAACTGGCAGTAATGCTTGAAAGGAATCCTGATATAAAATATTGTCCGCATGGCAGACCTGTATATTTTTTCATGTCAAAGCATGAAATAGAGAAGAACTTCAAAAGAATATGAAAAGTTTTTTATCAAATTTAGATAAAAATATTGATTTATCAGACATAAATGTGTTATAATTTCTTTATTATGACAAGGGAGTGTGGGATATATGCCTGAAAATAAACTTACCCATTCGGAGTTGTCGCCGAGTGTAAAGCATAAGCTGACAGCAGAGGAACAGATAGATTTTCTTGAGAGAAAACTTGATGAGGCAAAGCTTGAAGTGACGGATAAAAATATTGCATTGATAGAGATGACGGCAGCAAGAAATGCGTTGTATCAGTCTGTGCAGGATACCCAGATGAAGCTTGCGGAGGTTCAGGGACAGCGGGACAATGATATTGAGGCCTACCAGAAGGAACTGACACTCAGACTTCAGGAAAAGCGTCAATTGCAGGCGGAGATAGATACATTGTCAATAAAGGCGAAGCGTTATGATGAACTGCAGGGAAGCCTTATCAAAATAAAGATGGATGCGGAAGTAAGGGCACACAGCGTTGTTGATGAGGCACAGGAAGTAGCAATGGATACAGTCATGCTGATAGATAATATAGAAAAGGAAATGGAGCTTTTCAGTCAGGACATAGTATTTTTACGCAGAGATATAAAAATAGGCACTCTGACACTTGATGACAGGCTTGAAACGGTGTATGTAAGACTTCGCAGGAATCTTGACAGGCTGACGGAGATAAAGAAAGATTTTTATAAAAAGAACTCTCTGCCTATGGATGAACAGGAGCTTGGTTTTCCGTCAGGGATACCTCCTGTTGTAAAGTATGAGTATGAAGAAGTGAGCGAAGAAACAGATGAAGAAAAAGCTGAAGAGAAAATTGAGGAAAAAGTTGAAGTAAAAGCGGAAGAAACAAAGGCAGAGTAAAAGATTGTACATAGTGTGTTATATAATAAAAAGCGGTCAATTAAAGACCGCTTTTGAGTTATTATTGAGAAAGCCTTGTCATATAGATGTGATGAGGTGGTTATGTGGAAAAGTTAAAGATATATACAATATGTTCTGTGTCGCTGATATGTATATTTTTGTTTGGGGGACTGCTGTACGGTGCATGGAATTATGATGAAGCCGTGAGTGTATCGGCAGAAAAATTTGTACAGCCTGTTATTGTGATAGATGCAGGGCATGGCGGAGAAGATGGCGGAGCGTCTGCAAACGGACTTCTTGAAAAGGATATTAATTTGAATATAGCGTTGAAGTTAAGGGATATGCTTACGGCAGGCGGATATAAAACCGTCATGGTAAGGGAAGAGGATATATCTGTATATGACAATGCGGAAGGCACGGTAAGACAAAGAAAAGTATCTGACTTAAAAAACAGAGTTGAAATGATAAATAAAAGTAAGGGTAATATATTGGTAAGTATCCATCAGAATAAATTTGAGCAGAGTCAGTATTTTGGCACACAGATATTTTATTCAAAGAATAATGCCAAAAGTGCGGTATTGGCGGAGGAATTGAGAAAGTCAGTAACAGGGCTTTTACAGCCTGATAATAAAAGGGAGCTGAAACAGGCAGACAGCAGTATATATATACTGGATAAAGCGGAAGTGCCTGCCGTAATAGTGGAATGTGGATTTCTTTCCAATGAAGAAGAGGCGAAAAAGCTTGCTGAGAGTGATTATCAGCAGAAAATGGCATTTGCCGTATATAGCGGAATAATAGGATATGTGAATAAAGGGAGAACGTAGAATGGCGAAGATAAAAAGTATGTATGTATGTTCGGAGTGCGGATATGAGAGTGTAAAATGGTATGGAAAATGTCCGGGCTGTGGAGAGTGGAATACATTTGCGGAGGAGATAAGGGAAACTTCAAAGGCAGGCTTGCCGACTGTGCAGAAAAGAGCAGGTTCATCAGCTATGCCTGTGAAGATAACCGAAATTTCAACGGAAGATGAAGAAAGATATTACACAGGCTCAAAGGAGCTTGACAGGGTACTTGGCGGAGGAATTGTAAAAGGTTCGCTTGTACTTTTGGGAGGCGATCCCGGCATAGGCAAATCGACGATACTTTTGCAGGTATGCAGTCACTTGGGGAAAGTTTTGAAAATACTGTATATTTCAGGTGAGGAGTCCAAAAGACAGATAAAGCTGAGAGCGTCAAGACTGGGAGTAAACTGTGAAAATCTGTTTGTGATGACGGAAACAGATGTAGAAATAGTTGCAGACAGAATACAGACAGAAAAACCGGATTTAGTGATGATAGACTCCATACAGACAATGAATAATAAAGAGCTGAGTTCCAGTCCGGGAAGTGTCACGCAGGTGAGGGAATGCACGAATATATTAATGAGGGTATCGAAGTCGCTGGATATACCGTGTATTATTGTAGGACACGTCAATAAAGACGGAGCCATAGCAGGACCGAAAGTGCTGGAGCATATTGTTGACGCAGTATTATATTTTGAAGGTGACAAGCAGATGTCATACAGAATATTGAGAGCCGTTAAAAACAGGTATGGTTCAACGAATGAAATAGGAGTATTTCAGATGAGTGACAGCGGATTGAGTGAAGTAGAAAATCCGTCATTGATGCTGTTGTCAGGCAGACCAAAAAATGTATCCGGAACGTGTGTAGCGTGTACAATGGAGGGTTCAAGACCGATATTAGCGGAGATACAGGGACTTGTGACAAATTCAGGTTATGGAAATGCAAGAAGAATGTCAACGGGCTTTGACTACAATAGAATGTCAATGTTATTGGCGGTGCTTGAAAAGAAGTGTGGCTATTTCTTTTCAAGCATGGACGCATATGTGAATGTAATAGGGGGACTGAGATTAGACGAGCCTGCAGCGGATTTGGCAGTATCACTTGCACTTGTAAGCAGTCTGAAAGATATAGTAGTGCCGGAAGATGTGATTGCATTTGGTGAAGTAGGCTTGACAGGAGAAATAAGGTCTGTAAACCGTGCAGCCATGAGGGCAGCGGAGGCGGCAAGGCTTGGATTCAAGAGATGTATATTGCCGTATCACAATGTAAAGGGATTGACCTTGCCGCAGGACAGCGAAATTGAGATAGTAGGAGTGAGAACAATACGAGAAGCGGTTGAAACAATGAGCAATTAGCAAATTGCACATTGCTGATTGCTAATTTTGTAGGCACATGAGTTGTCGGCGGAGTTGGTGACGGCAGAGGGAGTTTCAAGAGTACAGAAGCCGTCTTTCTGGTAAATGCAGTTTTCACCGCATGGAATGAAAGTCATAAAAATATCACCTCAAAGGGATTATGTGAAATTCGGGAGGAAAATATACATATGGTAAGGGAAATTATAAAAGATACGTTTATACTGATGAAGAAGTCGGAGAGAGCAGGAAAGGAGGATATACAAATAGCAAGGGACTTGCTGGATACACTCAATGCAAATAAAGAAAGATGTGTAGGCTTGGCAGCGAACATGATAGGTGAAAATAAGAATATCATTGCGGTACAGATGGGAATGATACCGGTAGTGATGATAGAGCCGAAAATAGTGTGGCATTCATCGGGGAGTTATGAAACAGAAGAAGGCTGTTTGTCGCTGGAGGGCGTGAGAAAGACAAGGAGATGGAATGAGATAGAGGTTGAATATTATGATATGGTGATGAAGAAACACAAAAATTCATATAAAGGGCTGATAGCACAGATTATACAGCATGAAATGGATCACTGCAATGGGATAATAATATAAAAACGGGGGAGGTGCTTAATTTATTTTAGGGGAAAAATAAAAATATTTTTTAATTCTTTTAAGGAATATTTAAAGGCGTATATTGTAATATCATTTAAAAGGATAATCAAAAAAAGATGTTTGGAGGATTTTTTATGACCGGAGTGGCGACGCAAATTATCCTTGCATTAGGTGGACTGGGACTGTTTTTGTATGGCATGAAGCTGCTGGGAGATGGTTTGGAGCTTGCGGCAGGTGCGAAGCTGAGAGTAATACTTGAAAAGCTGACATCAAACAGATTTTTGGGTGCATTGGTCGGAATAGTCGTGACGGCAATCATACAGAGTTCAACAGCGGTGTCTGTCATGGTAGTGGGCTTTGTGAATGCAGGTCTGATGACGCTGACACAAGGCATGGGTGTAATCATGGGTGCGACGATAGGAACGACTGTAACAAGCTTGATATTGTCGTTTAATATAGCCCAGTATATGCCTGTTCTGATATGCGTAGGAGCATTCATGGTAAGCCTGAGCAAGAAGAATAATACGAAGTATGCAGGACAGATAATAGCGGGTTTTGGAATCTTGTTTTTCGGCATGACGACAATGAGTGATAATCTGAAACCGTTAGCGGAGTTGGATTTTTTTCAGAATATGATAAAATCCGTAAGTAATCCGATAGTGGGCATACTGTTCGGAACGGTATTTGCGGCAGTAGTGCAGAGTTCATCGGCAACGGTAGGTGTATTGCAGGCACTGGGAGCAGCAGGAGCATTGGCATTGCCGAATGCTGTATATATTGTGTATGGAATACATATAGGTGCGTGTGTAACATCCGTCATATCTTCGATAGGTGCCACAAAGGCAGCAAGGAGAACATCTTTATCGTATGTTATTTTTTGTATGATAGGTGTATTGATGTTCACAGCGATAACGATATTTACGCCATATGTTTCATGGCTACAGCGTGCGACAGATAATGTATCGCTGCAAATATCGCTTGTACATATTATATTCAGTATTGTTTCGACATTGGTACTGTTGCCGTGCAATGGTATCATTATAAAGATAGCGTGCCTTGTGATAAGGGGCGAGGAAAGTGCAGAGAAAGAGCCTTGCAGACTGAAGTATGTTGATGAGAGAATTCTGAAGACACCGCCTATAGCTGTGAATCAGATAACAAAAGAGATACACAGAATGGGCATACTTGCAAAAAGGAATTTTATTTTGTCAATGGAGGCACTGCTGGAGCAGGATGAAAAGAAGATAGAGCAGGTTGAGGAGAATGAGGAAGTCATAGATTATCTCAACCATACAATAGCAGGTTATCTTGTAAAGATAAATGCATTGGCAATAGAAGATGCAGACCGTGAAAAGATAGGCAAATATTATCATGTTGTGAGCGATATGGAGAGAATAGGCGACCATGCAGAGAATATTTGTGAGATAGCGAGTATGCAGATAGAGAAAAATGAGACTTTCAGTGACAAGGCAGCAGAAGAAATCAATGAGTTGAAGGAACTTGTTGTGAGTGTGATAGATAATTCACTGAAGATATTTGACGGAGAGTCAAGAGAGAGAGAAATGTTTGACATTGTGGGCGATACAGAGCAGCAGATAGACGACAAGACGGAGCTTTTCAAAGACAGGCATATCGAAAGGCTGCGTAATGGAGAATGTGATGCAACAGTAGGCACGCTGTTCATGGAGCTTTTGACAAATCTGGAGAGAATAGCAGACCACAG
>DBXL01000143.1:12159-12988 GCA_002309275.1 Ruminococcaceae bacterium UBA1213
ATAGAAAAAGTGGTTAAAAGTTCAGAAAAATTTGTTAAAAATGATTAAAGACTATATTCTGAAAAGATGTTATAATGGACTGAGAAATAAATGTTTATGGAGGATTTAGTTATGTATTGTAAACAGTGTGGATTTCAGCTTGATGACGGAACAGTTTCATGTCCGAACTGTGGAACGCAGAGCGGAGAAGGAGAAAATTTTTGTCAGCAGTGTGGAACACCGAGAATGGGACAAGATAATTTTTGTTCAAGCTGTGGTTATAGCTTTACACAGACGGCAGCAGCATTGAATAATGATTATGTGAGAAGTGTGACACCATCTGTACAGCAGAATACAAACGGAGCTTCAAACGGCAGTCAGGGATTTAATATTCAGACGTATGCAGGAGAATGGCTGAGCAATCTGAAAGCAGTATTGGCAATACCGGATAAAATGGAGATGGTATTGAGATATGCAAGCTATGCTGCATCGGTATTGATATTCTTTTTAATGATGTTTCCGGTTGTATCGGTGCATGTGGAGGCTATTTTCTATGAATACACAAACGGTTCCAATCTTTTTTCGGTATCGACATTTGGTGCAATGATGTATATATTTGCATTGCTTGGTTCTGTTGCAACATTTTTGCCTCATGTTCAGAGCTTCATCAGGAATAATAAAAAACTGAGTCCGTTTGTTTATCTGATTGTTCCGCTTTTGGAATTGTTGGGAATGATGAGTATGCTTGTAGGAGTAGGCATAACGAATGCAGCAGTGACAGCCTATTATGGAAGTCTTGCGAGTGTAAGACTTGGTTTTGTTGGCTGGCTGATATTGATATTAACTTTGG
>DBXL01000091.1 GCA_002309275.1 Ruminococcaceae bacterium UBA1213
GGTCGCCCTCACGGATACGCAGTGTACGCCTTATTTCCTTTGGTATGACAACTCTGCCCAAATCATCTATTCTTCTGACAATTCCTGTTGCTTTCATAGTATAAAAATCTCCTTAAATCCAAATTTTTCATAGTTATTTTTTGCAGTTTTTAAGAGATTATACATTTTTTAATCAAAACGTATAATTTTACAAAGCTGACTGTTGATAACAACAATAGTCAGCTTTGTGCTTTTATTATGTAAGCGTCAAAAATCCAGAACAGACTATATAAGTTACGCTTAATAATATAGACAGAATAAAACAGTGATTACAATCATTGTTGAATTGAGAGATAATGACTCAGGTTCAAAAATGCCTTGCCTTTTATTTTTTTGTAATATTCCCGCTTGTAAAAGAATATATTTGCCACAGATAAAAATTTTGGGAGTGGATAGAATGGAATATCAGCTTGAAAATGAAAATTGTTTTGTATGCGAAAAGGTCTTTGAGGGAAGTTCAGAGCAGGCTGTTGATTTGGATTTCAGTTTGCCTGACTACTGCCCCGACATTGAAAGGATTCTCAAATGCAGAATCTGTCCTTCTGTCATGTCAAAGAATATCTCAGGTGACAGACTTGATGTTGACGGCGTGGCGGTTATAAGACTTTACTATCTTGACTCAAAAAAGCAGGCTGTCAGGCTTTGTGAGCATACAAGTCCTTTTTCATGCAGTTTCAATGTAAAGTCCCCTGCACAAGACCTTACGGCTGTTGTCAGGGTGAAAACAGAATATCTTAACTGCCGTGCGTTGACACCCAGACGGCTTGATATTCATGGTGCATTTTCTGTGTGTGTTTCCGTTTATGCCAAATCCCAGCAGGATTACTCCACATCAATCAATGCCTCCGACATTCAGCAGAAAAAACATTCTGAATTGATAAGCTGTCTTTCCGGTATCGGTCAGCAGCAGTTTTCTATCAGTGAAGTCCTTGATATAGGCAAGGGCAAGGGATTGCCTGAAAGCATTCTCCGCTCCGAATTTGCAATAGATATAGAAAGCACCAAGGCACTTTCCGATAAAATCATGCTCAAGGGTGAAGCGATTTTGCACTTGCTTTACGTTACTGACATTGAAACGGGTTCTCAGGATACGATGTCTTTCAATATCCCTTACACACAAGTGATTGATGTGCAGGGCATATCGGATACTTCTCAAAATCAAATCAAACTGGAAGTAATGAATTATGATGTATCTCTTAAGTCAGAGTATGATGAAAGCAGTACCCTTGTAACGCTTGATGCAAAAATCTGTGCAACGGTTTTTGCATACAACGAAAAAAATATTGATGTGATAGATGACGCTTATTCAACGGAGTATGAACTTGAACTCACGGAGAAGAACTGTCGTTTTTCGCATATCGTTCCTCTTTCTGACAGCAATTTTTCCATCAAGCAGGAAGTAAAAACAGGTGACAATGGTATTACTAAAATTATAGATATATGGTGTGACAGCATCAACTCCATATGCACAAATGACGGAAATTCTCTTTGTGCAAAAGGCAAAATAAATTGTTGTATTCTTGCCCTTGATAAAGACAGTATTCCATTTTATGCGGAAAGACCGCTTGAATTTGTATTTACTCCCGATATTCCGCAGAACACAGGAGAAATCTCCGCTGATACCGATATTTTATGCAAGTCACTTAATTTCCGCATTACAGGCGATAATACGGTTGAACTGAAAGCGGATTTGAAAGCAAGCAGCATACTTTCTGAAAGCAGGGTAAATCGTTGTATTATCGGTGCAAGTGCGGATGAAGGAAAAAAGAGAGTGAAAGATAAAAATGCCGCCCTTACACTCTATTATGCAGACGAAGGCGAAACTCTCTGGAATATCGCAGAAGCATACTGCACATCTGTCGAGGCGATACAGCTTGAAAATGAACTGACAGATGATATTATACAGGCTCACAGCATGATTTTGATACCGATGTGATGACGGGAGGAGAATTTCAATGGAAGAAAGAAATATTTATAAAGACATCTCACAGCGTACAAACGGAGATATTTATCTTGGAATAGTAGGTCCTGTCAGAACGGGCAAATCTACTTTTATCAAGCGTTTCATGGATACACTTGTTATTCCTAACATTCCCGCCAGTGAACAGCGTGAACGAGCGAATGATGAACTTCCGCAGTCCTCGGCAGGCAGAACCATCATGACTACCGAACCGAAATTTATCCCTGAAAACGCCGTTGAAGTGCAGCTTGAAGGGAATGCAAAATTCCGTGTCAGAATGATAGACTGTGTCGGCTATATCGTACCGAGTGCATTGGGCTACATAGAAGATGAAGCCCCACGCATGGTAAAAACTCCCTGGTTTGAAGAAGCCATTCCCTTTGACATGGCGGCTGAAATCGGTACGAAAAAGGTTATCACTGACCATTCCACTATTGGTCTTGTCATTACGACAGATGGTTCTGTCAGTGATATTGACCGCTCTGAATATGAGCTTGCCGAAGAAAGAGTTATCAATGAGCTTAAAGAAATAAACAAGCCTTTTATTGTTCTTTTGAATTCTGTCAGTCCCGAATTGCAGTCAGTCAGACAGCTCGCTCAAAAATTAAGTGAAAAATACGGTGTGCCTGTCGAGCCCGTCAGCTGCATGGAACTTGATGAAGAGGAAATTAAAAGAATTCTTGCAAGGGTACTTTTTGAATTTCCCGTGAAGGAGATAAAAGCGGATATGCCAAAATGGGTAAACTCTCTTGAAAAGAGTCACTGGCTGAGAAGTGAACTTTTCAATGTAATAAAATCAGGAGCAGAACACGCTCTGAAAATTCGTGAAGTCAGCAGTATAGCGGATAATATTTCAAAATGTCAGTATGTTCGCCTTGCCGAAACAAGTGCTGTTGACTTGGGGACAGGTCATGCAAGAATGAAAATAGAGCTTGAGCCCTCTCTTTTCTACAAGGTATTAGGCGAAAAAACAGGCTTTGAAGTGGAAGATGAGAACGGCTTACTGAATGCAATGGCGGAGCTTTCGCAGATAAAAAAGCGTTTTGAAAAAGTGCAGGACGCTTACAATGATGTATGTGAAACAGGCTATGGAATTGTCATGCCGTCTATGGAGGAACTCACCCTTGAAGAACCTGAAATCATAAAACAGGGTGGTCGCTACGGTATCAGACTTCGTGCAAATGCCCCGTCTGTTCACATGATGAAAACCACTATCAAAACAGAGATAACTCCCATAGTCGGCTCTGAACAGCAGTCGGAAGAACTTGTTTCCTATCTTCTGAGGGAATTTGAGGAAGATCCCTCTAAAATATGGGAGTCCAATATATTTGGAAAATCTCTGCATGACCTTGTAAACGAGGGTTTGCACAATAAACTTTACCGTATGCCTGCCGATGCCAGAAATAAGCTCAAGGAAACCATTGAAAGAGTGATTAACGATGGCTGTAATGGGCTTGTATGTATTATTCTTTGATAAAAAAACGGCTGTCACAAGACAGTCGTTTTTTTGTCATTTATTTTGTTTTTTGTTGGGAAATGTGTATATAAGTGTTTTGGAATCTTTATAAGGCATGAATATCATCAGTCCCATGAAGAACAGCAAACCTGCCGAAATGATAATGCCGACTATATAATAAACGGCGTATTCACTCTGTAATGCACCGCTGAACATTGAGCCGAACTGATATATCATCATGGATACTGCATATGCAAATCCGCACTGATATGCTGCTGCAAACAATGTCCACTTCATATTGTTCATTTCTTTTTTGAGTGCACCTATCACTGCAAAATTCGGTGTACAGAGAAGATTGAATACCATAAAGCAGACTGCACCCAACGGGGCAAATGACTGGAAATCGCCCTCCGACATGATTGCTGTAATATTTTCTTTGCCGAAAAATCCCATAAATACCGCTGCGGAAGCCGTTGCATTTCCAAATCCCAGCGGGGCAAACAGCATGGAAATATTTTCAAATATAAGATAAATAATGCTGTCAGAGAATGGAAGCTCCGCATTGAAGCCGAATTCACCCTCCGTAATGCCGAACTTTGAGCCTGCCCAGAGTATCATTGATGAAATGAGTATGATAAGACCTGCTTTTCTTGTAAATTCCCTGCACCTGTCACGCACCGTCTGAAAAACATCTTTCCATCTCGGTTGATGGTAATCGGGAAGTTCATATGCAAATGGTACGGGATTTCCCGAAAATATTGACGTTTTCCGCAGAAACATTCCTGATATGAATACAGCCGTTGCACCTATGAAATAGGCACTTATTGCCGTCAATAGAGAATTGTCAAAAAGTGCCGTACCGATTGCGGTTATAAAAGGCAGTTTTGCAAGGTCAGGCATAAAAGAAGCCGTTACAGCAGACATTTTTTTATCACGGTCATTTTTCACCAGGTCACATGAAACTGTTCCCATAATATTACTGCCTGCACCCATGATAAAAGGGACTATTGAAATGCCTGAAAGACCTGCTTTTCTGAATACCACGTCAAATATAACGGCAACTCTTTTAAAATATCCGCTGCTTTCAAGAAAGCCCAGCAAAATAAACATGATAAGCATTGTAGGCATGATACACAATATATTGCATATACTTTTCATTACACCGTCTATTACCAATGAGGGCAGCCATGACGGACTGCCCATGTCTGTAAACCATGTATTCAAAAGTCCCGCTATGCCCGGTATCCGCATTTCTTCCATGCCTAAAAAATTCCAGCCGTCACTTAAAATAACATCTCTTAACCAGTCACCTAAAAAGCTTCCCAAAGGAAATGTCACTGCATACACTGCTGACATGATTACAAAAAATATCGGTATTGCCGCCCATCTGTCCATGATAAGCTTATCTGCTTTTTTGGTAAAGGAGGCTTTTTTCTTTTCCTCATTCCTTTTATAGCATGACTTCACTACCGCTGCTATATATTCATATCTCTCTTTATTCAAAATACTCTCTGCATCAAGACCAAGTTTTTCTTCTGCCCTTTTTACTTCTTTTTCGATAAGGTCCTTTGTACGCTCCGTTATATCAGCCTTTTTGGTGATTTTCTTATCCCTCTCAAACAGCTTCAGTGCATACCATTTTTTCCTGTTGGGATTGACGGTCTTTAATGCAAGCATACTGATTTCTGTCAAAGCCCTCTCCACTTCAACGCTGAAATGGTGCTGCGGCAGAATTCTCCTTGTACTCTGTGCCACCTCTATGAGCATATCCGTAGTATCTGCAATACCCTTACGCTTTACTGCACATACTTCTGTCACATGACAGCCTAATTTCCTTGACAGCTCTTTTATATTGATTTCATCGCCTTTTTTCCTAATCATATCTTTCATATTCACTGCTACTACAACCGGCATTCCCAATTCAAGCAGCTGTGTTGTAAGATATAAACTCTTTTCCAAATTAGTTCCGTCAACTACATTCAGTATGACATCCGGCTCTTCATCAAGAAGATATTCTCTTGCAATTACCTCTTCCAATGTATGCGGCGACAAAGAATATATTCCCGGCAATTCCACTATCCTTGCACTTTTATGCCTTTTGAGTTTTCCGATTTTTCTGTCAAGCGTGACATCATGCCATTTTTTCAGTGACTGATTTGAACCTGTCAGGGCATTGAAAAGGGTTGATTTACCGCTGTTGGGATTCCCGACAAGTGCAATTTTTATTCCCATCTCTATTACTCCACTTCAATTTTTTTCATATCCGATTTTCTCAGAAAAATATCACATTCCCTAACTCTCACCTTGACGGGATCGCCAAGTGGTGCAGATTTTTTGACAAGCACTTGCGTGCCTTCATTGATGCCCATGTCCATGATGCGATATTTTAATGCACCTTCTCCATGCAGCTTTTTTATTACGGCGGTTTCACCCGCTTTTACATCTTTAAGTGTTTTCATAAACCCCTGTCTCCAAAAATATCATTACAATTTTTAATTTATCACAGTAAAATTTTTTTGTCAATATGCCATGAGAAAAACTCTTGATTTTTCCTCATCTATATGTTAGTATTAAATAAAATATCCTGAAGGGAGATAAAATTTTTATGAATAAAGGGAAAAATGTTGAAAAAACCATTGAAGATTACCTTGAAGCAATGCTTATGATACAGGAACAGCAGGGAATAGTTCGTTCAATAGATGTTGCGTACCTTCTGGGCGTGACGAAACCCAGCGTTACATATACGACCAAACGTCTTAAAGAACGTGGATATATCACTATGGACGAAAATAATTTTATCAATCTTACTCAAACAGGCATGGCTATTGCTTCCCGCACATATGAAAAACATAAAATACTTACAGGCTTTTTTATGCATCTGGGCGTTGACAGGGAAATTGCAATGAAAGATGCCTGCCTGATTGAGCATGATTTAAGCCCTGAAACCTTTGAGGCTCTGTGCAGGCATATCAGCTCTATCGAGAATGACTGATAAATCTCCGAATCCGTATTGTTAAACATATTTGTTTCCAAAAGCGTACAGCTTGAAAAGACTGTACGCTTTTTAGATTTTTAAACTATAAATGAGCAAATTTGA
>DBXL01000137.1 GCA_002309275.1 Ruminococcaceae bacterium UBA1213
AATTTTGACAGGGCAGACGAGTATATAATTTGTCTGTCCTGTTTTTGTGCAATATGCCATATATTAAAAGTAAGTTGAAATGTAAATGTGGAGATTGATAAAAATGATTTCAAATTTATGCATTGTCTTGACGTTTTGTTAAAAAGGGTTTAAAATAGGCTTTGAAATAATTATGAAACGGAGATGTAATTTTTTATGGATACAAAGGTTTTTGAAGAGTATGAATCGGAAGTCCGTTCTTATTGCAGGCATTTCCCGACAGTTTTCACAAAGGCAAAAGGTGCCTATTTCTATGACGAAGACGGCAATGAATATATAGATTTTTTCTGTGGAGCGGGTGCGGTGAATTACGGACATAACAATCCCGAAATCAAGAAAAAGCTGATAGAATATCTTGAAAATGACGGCGTTATGCACGCACTTGATATGTACACCGTTCCGAAAAGAGAGTTTATTGAAACGTTTGAAGAAAAGGTTTTAAAGCCGAGAGGATTGAATTATAAAATACAGTTTCCGGGACCGACAGGCACAAATGCCAATGAGGCAGCTTTAAAGCTTGCAAGAAAAGTGAAAAAGAGAAGAAATGTATTCGCATTCATGGGAGCATTTCATGGAATGACATTAGGCTCACTGGCACTCACAACGGATAAATCATCAAGAGGCGGTGCAGGCGTACCGCTGGAGAATGTGACATTTATTCCGGCACCGTATATGTTCCCTGAGCTTGACACGGTAGAATATATGCAAAGACTCCTTGATGACGACCACAGCGGCATTGAAAAGCCGGCGGCTGTATTTTTGGAAACGATACAGGCAGAGGGCGGAATCAGAGTATTTGAAATTGAATGGTTACAGAAAGTGAGAAAATTCTGTGATGACAATGACATTTTAATGGTAGTAGATGATGTACAGGTAGGCTGCTGCAGAAGCGGTACATTCTTCTCATTTGAGAGGGCAAATATACAGCCTGATATAGTAACAATGTCAAAGTCAATAGGCGGTTACGGCTTGCCGTTGGCGATAACGCTTTTCAAGCCTGAGCTTGATGTATGGACTCCCGGAGAGCATAACGGCACTTTCAGAGGAAATCAGCTGGCATTTGTGGCAGCTAAAGGCGGTCTGGAATATATGCTTGCCAACAACGTTGAAAGTGAAGTAAGAAGAAAAGGCGAAATTGTGAAAGAGTTTATTACAAAAGAGATTTTGCCGTTGGATTCAAGGCTTGAGCTTCGTGGAATGGGCTTGATTTGGGGTATTGAATTTGAGAAAATCAGTGCAGGCTTGGCGGATAAAGTTATTGAAAAGTGCTTTGAAAACGGCTTGATAATTGAGGGTGCAGGCAGAAAGAATTCTGTTGTAAAACTCATGCCGCCGCTTGTCGTGGAAGATGAAACGCTCATAAAGGGCATGGAGATAATTAAAAAGTCGGTTATAGAGGAATTGGGAAAACTTTAATAGAGAGTGGAGTGTGGAGAGTGGAGAGTGAAGAACATCTTCACTTTTCTCACAGAAAGGGATAAAATGAATATAGGATATTTTGCAAGGATTTTAACGGGTGTCAGATTCAGCAAGATGAAAAAGGCGATAGATACCGTTTATGAAAAGTCGGGGCAGAGTAAAGTAAAGACATTTTTTGACATGATAGGCTGCGGCATTAAATACGGTGCAGGCTATTATGATTATATCATCTTTGAGTTCTATAACATGAATGCAGAGGAAAGAAAAACCTATCTCACGAGAATGAAGAATAAGTATCTCATTTCAAAGCTTAACAGGAGAGATTTGAGATATATTTTCAATGAAAAGAATGTATTTGACAAGAGGTTTAAAGAATTTCTCGGCAGAGAGGTCATTGACTTGGCAGATATAGGCTATGAGGAATTTGAGAAATTTGTTGAGGGAAAAGAATATTTCTTTGCAAAGCCGAATATTGGCGAGAGCGGAAAAGGTATTGAAAAGATAAAAGTATCTGATTTTGAAGATACGAAAAAGCTGTATGAATATGTAAGAAATCCCGAAAAGAATTTCGGCGTGATAGAGGAAGTTATCACACAGCACCCCGATGCAGCGAAAATTTATCCGAATTCCATTAACTGCCTGAGAATTGTAACGCTTGTATATGACGGCAAGCCGAATATATTGTATGCAGTATTCAAAATGGGAAACGGCGGAAAATTCGTGGATAATCTGGAAAACGGCGGATTGGCGTGTCATTTTGACCTGGATAAAGGCGAGATTGTGGGACAGGGACACACTTCCGCATTGGTTAATTATGATGCACACCCTGCAACAGGTATTAAATTTGTCGGCTATAAACTGCCGTATATGAATGAGATAAAGGAACTTGTGAAAAAGGCGGCTATGGTAGTAGATGATTTCGGCTATGTGGGCTGGGACGTATGCATTACACCGAATGGACCTATTATAGTAGAGGGAAACGACTTTCCTGCATACGATTTTCCACAGCTGCCCGATCCTGATAAGCCGAAAATCGGCTTGATACCGACCATTGAAAAGACAGGTATGAAAGTGAAAAAGTAATTAAAAAAAGCCCGTTTGAAAAAAATCGGGCTTTTTTATATTGGGAGGGAGAGCAGTATGGAAAAGATTGTAAAACCGCTGTTGGAGTGGTTTGAAACACATCAAAGAGAGTTGCCTTGGCGAAAGGACAGACAGCCCTATCCTATATGGGTATCGGAAATCATGCTTCAGCAGACGAGAATTGAAGCCGTTAAAAAATATTATACACGATTCATGGAGGAATTGCCTGATATAGAAAGTTTGAGTCAGGTTTCGGAGGACAGGCTTTTGAAATTATGGGAGGGCTTGGGCTATTACAGCAGGGCGAAAAATTTAAAAAAATCGGCTCAAATGATTATGGAGGAATATGGGGGAGAGTTTCCGCAGACATACAAGGACATTTTGAGATTGTCTGGTATAGGCGAATATACGGCAGGTGCAATAGCGTCTGTGTGCTTTAATGAGAAAGTGACGGCAGTTGACGGAAATGTATTGCGTGTTGTGGCAAGACTTTTGGGCAGTCGTGAAAACGTATTGTTACCGCAGACAAAAGAGAAATTCAAGAAAAAATTGCAGGAAATTTTGCCTGAACAGTCGGGAAAGTTTAATGAAGCGTTAATGGAGCTTGGTGAAACGGTATGTCTGCCAAACGGCTCACCTGTATGCAGAGAATGTCCTTTAGCGGAGTATTGTGTGTCATACCGTGAGGGGCTGATGGGTGAGATACCTGTAAGAATTAAAAATATCAAGCGTAAAAAAGAGGAAAAAACGGTTTTAATATTGTGGTGTAAAGGGAAATTTGCCATTGAAAAGAGAATGACAAAAGGGCTTTTGTCGGGAATGTATCAGTTTCCGAACATGGAGGGATATTTCACGGAAGAAGAACTCAAAGCAAAATTACAGCCTTTAAGAATTTTATTTCTGGGAAAGGCAAAGCATATTTTTTCGCATATAGAATGGTATATGCAGGGGTATTTTCTGGAAGTCGGCGAGCCGTCAGAAAAATATTTGTGGGCGACACCGCAGGAACTGACGGAAAAATATGCTTTGCCGACAGCATTTCAGCCGTTTTGGAAAAAATGTCATAGCCAGCCTGAAATTTTCATAAAATGAAACAGTTATTAAAAAACGGGGAGTGACATAATGTCGGGGTGGGAAATTTTCGGGATTTTTACGGAAGTTTTTTTGGCGATGAGCGTAATTCATAAAATAGCGGGTGCAAAAACGCCTGTCAGAGCGTCAATTATATCCATGCTTTCGGGTATTGTTGCATTGACGGCAGTAAATTTACTTTCATGCTTTACCAATATATTTATCCCTGTAAGTATGCTGTCGCTCGGAGTATCGGCATTTTTAGGCATATCGGGAGTAACAATGCTGTTGATATTGCAAATGATATTATGAAATTTTTTCTGAAAAATCAGTTTTTTTTTGGAAAGGGGTGTGGGGGATAACCTTTTTTTGCAAAAAAAGGTTTCCCCCACGATATTTTGACAAAACCGATTGACATAAGACAGAAAATCTGTTATAGTATCAGGGAGAATTGAATATTGCTGAAAATGCGGTACGAAAGTTTATGTTAAATGAGTAGGTAATTGGGAATACGGTGAAAGTCCGTAACAACCGTCATTACTGTAAAAGTCAGAATACTCCCGCATTTTATCAGGATAACGCAGTCTTGGACAAGGAAGAAGTGCAGCCGATTGAACTGTATCAAGTTTTTTGATACGGTTAATTGTGTTGTGCTTTCTTTGTGTTTGAAAAAAACAGGGAAGGCAATATTTTTTTAAACGGGGTTTTTATATGGATAAAGAGGAAAAAATGCAGTATGCGATAACGCTTTTGAAAAATAAATTCCATGAAGTAGGCAGACTGCCGAAAAAGTCTGATTTTGACAGTGAAACAGTATGTTTCATCAAGCAGAAGCTGGGGGCATGGAACAGAGCTTTGGAAAGTGCAGGTTTGAAAGAACCGCCCGAAATTTCCGCAAAGGACAAAAGCCGTTTAAAGCGTGAAAGACGTAAAAAACTTTTGAAAGAACAGAAAAAGTTGCTTTCCCTGCAAAATGAAACGGAGGAAAATATATGAAAAAGTCGGCAAAATTTTTATCAGTTTTAGCGTCAGTGGCAATCATACTTCCGCCGGTGCCGGTTTATCCGGATAAAACGGATACCCCGAAAGTGACTGTCATCGTTGAAAACGGCACTCTTTCAGAGGAAAACGGTGCAAAATGGGAGGGAATGCTTTTATCCGGCGAGGTTGAAATTGGTGAGGGTGACAATGCGTTAACAGCATTTACCAAAGCCATAGAGGAAAATGGATTGTCACAGCAGGGGGCAGAGTTTGGATTTGTCAGTGAAATCAACGGACTCGGCTCAGAACAGGGCGGAGCATGGATGGCAACGCTGAATGACTGGTTTACAGACGAGGGTTTGTCAGCTTATACAGTGGAGAACGGCAAGCTTTCAGACGGTGATGAGATTCGCTTCATGTACACACTGAACTGGGGTGCAGATTTGGGCTATGACTGGACATCAACGGATACAACCCTTTCAGAGATAACGTTTGATACAGGCAGACTGGAACCCGAATTTTCACCTGATGTAACGGAATATACTCTTGAGCTGAATCAAAATGTAGTGAGAGTTGTACCGAAAGCTTCAAGCAAGTCTTTTCCCGTGAAGATATATAAAAATGAATATACGGCTGATAAGCTTGGCACGGACTACAAGAAAAATGAGGACATACAAGTTTATGACGGAGATACAATTATTATAGGCGTTGCCAACAGTAATTGGATGAGTTACATACCCGACGGAGTGGCGGAAACGGTATATAAAATTGACATCAGTTGGAATGAAGAAATTTCTTCCGAGCCGTCAGAGAGTGAAGAACCGCTTGAAACAGAGGAAAGTGAGGTTTCTAATGACACAGAAGAAAGTGAAGTTTCTGATGACACAGAGGAAAGTGTAGTTTACTCTGATGTGTCGGATACAGAATATTCCTTTGCCCCTGTGGAAAGCGAAGTTGAAATATCTGAAATAGAGGTTTCGGAGTCTATCGAGGATAAAATGACGGTTGAGGAATTGAGAAAGCAATATACCATACAGCAGTCGATATATGGAAATGAGTGGGGCATGATAACGCTTGCAAAGTTTGATTTTATTACAGACGGTATGAAAGAAAGCTATGCAGAGAGCGTGAAAGAATATCTTGACAGTATCGGCACGGCTAAAATAAGCAGTACACGTTCAACAGCCGTATCGGGAGTTGTACTGGCACTTTCGGGCATGGGTGAAAATGTATATGATTTTTACGGATATAATCTGTTAGAGCCGTTGTCGGACATGGATTATATCACCAATCAGGGCATTAACGGTGCAATGTATGCACTCATGGCTTTTGACATGAATGCAGAATACTACATACCGAAAGCCCC
>DBXL01000192.1 GCA_002309275.1 Ruminococcaceae bacterium UBA1213
TTTTTTCAAAACTTGGAAACTGCTGTGTTGAGAAATAAACTCCAAATAATTGAAAACCGCCCGAAAAGCAAAATTTTCGGGCGGTTTGTTCTGCATTGAATTATGAGTTCTGACTTTCTTCAACAGGCTGTGCATTGTCGGGCAAATGATTTTTTTTACTTCTGTGTTTCATAACTGCAATAAATACTGCTGTGATTATTACAGCTAAAATAAATACCAATATCATCCATATCCATAAATTATTTTTTACAGACTTTATATAGACAATTTCACTTCCGTTTTCCGCTTCAAAAACGATATAACTGCCGTCTTTTTCATAGTCGGCACTTTTGCCCGACAAATAAAGCTGTCCGCCGTCAACGGCTTTCATGCGTATTTTCAGACTGCCCGAAAAATCGTTGACATACACCTTATATGCGGAAAGCAGTTCTGTATCTTTATCGGCAGTTTTTTCAACAGGCTCGGCTGTAAGCGTCTGCCCTTCATAGAAATTTCCTTCTGCCAAAAACAAGGGAATATCTTCACTTGTTGAAATGGTCGTTTTAGGGTTTTTATATTCTCCCTCAACGGTCTGACTGTAATAGATATGCTCATTGTCAAAATCGTTCCATTTCCAGTATTGAAGTCCGTTTTTCTGCACTTCGGGAAGTTTTTCTATTTTTCCGCCGAAATCCACATCTATCTCCGCAACGGTTTTATTTTCTGCAATGAATGTCACGGTGATTTTCCTGAAAATATCGGGAATATCATTCCTTTTCATCATCTCCCGATATGTCAGAGGCTCAGCCTTGTTTTTATAGGATATTCCGTCTATACCGCCTATGCCGTTCTCGACGAAATAGCAGTTTTCCGCCTGTCCGTCAAGACTGCCCGCAATACTGCCTGTAAATTCCCCTCCGCTCTCTATGAAAGAGTAGGATTTACAGTTTGAAATATTTTTAGCTTTGCCTGCAATTCCGCCTGCATATCCGTTTCCGTAAAGAATACTTCTTGAAAATGAATTTCTGATACTGCCTGCTGTCTGTCCCGCAATTCCTCCGCAGTATTCACCGCTTGTCACTCTTATCGTTCCCGAGCCTGTACACCCGTCTGTCAAGCCGAAATCCGCATTTCCGACAATTCCGCCTGCATTCTGCTTTTTAGCCGTCACTTCACTACTGCTGTCACAATCCTTTATGACGGAAAATACAAGATATTCTGCGTCATTCAAAAGATAGTCCGATACCTGTAATTTATCCTCTGCGTCAAAGGCTATCTCAAATGATATTGTGCCTGCAATACCGCCTGCATTGGTTTCGGCATATACGTCACCATGATTTTGGCAGTTTTGAATGATACTGTTATTGTATTTGCCGTCTGCGGAAACGTCTGTCATGGTGCTGATTTTCACTTGTGAAATGTCCTTTGCGGTTATCTGCATGGTATCTGCAAAGCCCGAAAGGCTTTCTTTAAGGGCTTTTGCATCTTTTTTGATACTGTCTGAACCCGACTGCATGAGATTTTCAAGAACTGCCGTATTTTCGCCTATATTTTGAATATCTTTATAGATACTTTCGGTATCGGGCTTTTGCAGTTCCATGCCTGCAATGATTTCTTCAACCGTGCCCGAAAGGTCATATTCCGACTCAATATGTTCTTTTTCAAAGTGCCTTTTTTCCTCAGTCCTCACAAGCCTTAATATATATATCAGTTCATTCAGGTCTATTACACGGCTGTCTTTCATTTGTTTTATCTGTTCAAGAAGTTCCTTTGTGCGTTTATGGTCATGCCTGCTTACAGCGTCTTTTATCTCCGATATGATTTTATCAGCCGTTTGTTTAGTTTCAGCGACATCATCTGAAATTTGCCCTACTGCATTTTTTGCGTCATCGGATACGGCATTGACGGACTTTTCTATCTCGCTTATCTGCTTTTTGATGTCGTCGGAGGAAGTGGAAGCGTCTTTTTTGAGAGTTTCAATCTTGCTTTTGATGTCGTTCACGGAATTTTTCAGGCTTTCAAGCTTGCTTTGGGAAAAATCCCATTGTGTATATGGTTCAGCCTGTCCGACAATTCCGCCAATATCTTTTTTGCCGATAATATGCCCGTTATTTGTGCAGGAGGTGACAGTTCCCGTATTTCTTCCTGCAATTCCGCCTGCATTGTAGCCTGTTCTGTCATAGCCGACAATACCCGTACTTTCACATTCCGTTATTCTGCCCTCCGAAAATCCCACAATACCGCCTATATCCGTTATATCAAGAAAGTTATCTTCGGAAATTTCGGCTATATCGAAATTTTTCAAACTCAGACCGCTTTTTATAACGGGCTGTTCCGCAGAAAGCACGGTATGATTGATACTGCCTTTATTCGTGCTTTTATATATCAATCCCGTATTACTGCCCGAGATACCGCCCGTACGGTGTTCACCCGATACGTCGGCGGAGTTTTCGCAGTCCGTTATCATGCCTGTATTTTTGCCTGCAATACCGCCTGTATCTTCCTTTCCGCCGACCTTGCCCGAAAAACTGCATTTTTCAATCGTGCCCTGATTGTTTCCGACAATACCGCCTGTTTCCTTTGCACTGCCCGAAGTGATGACTTTTCCGCTTATATTCAGGTTTTTTATCTTTGCCGA
>DBXL01000090.1 GCA_002309275.1 Ruminococcaceae bacterium UBA1213
GAACTCAAATTTCTTGAAGCAATCGGCAAGATTGACGGTGACCTGATAAAAGAGGCTGATGTTGAAAAGAAAAAAACTTTTCCGAAACGCAAAATATATGCTTTCGGCTCTGCTGCCGCAGTTGCAGCGGTAGCATTTGGCTCTGTCCTGCTTTTCAATTCATATGGTCAACCAGGCTCTGTTGTTGATAATTCAATCATTCAGTCCAATAACAATGGAGAGAACTCGCATACTGTTAATTCTGTTTTTCCTGTATCATCTGCCGAAGAATCTAAACAAGATTCAAGGGGATTAGATTCAGACAACAGTAAATTTGAAAACTCAAAATATGAATCTGTCAATGATGTTTCAAAACAAATGTCAACAGATACAAGCAGTCAGAATATTTCTTCTGCACCCATTGATAACAGCATATCACAAATTGCAGAATCACAGACTGAAGATGAATCTGTCAATAATGTTTCAGAACAAACGTCAACATATACAAGCAGTCAGAATGTTTCTTCTGCACCTATTGATAACAGCATACCCCAAATTACAGAATCGCAGACTGAACATAATCCCAATACACAAAGTACAAAATACTATTATCAGCCGTTTTCTGCAAAGATTGTTCCCGGTTCAAAATCTTTTGGCGGAGATGGTTTTGGTGAAGAAGAACTGCATCATATTGATGTAAGAACTTCTGAGGGATTCTATGAGCAGCTTGCACTTGATGAATACGCTTCAAATGGTATTTCAAGTACGGTAAGTAAAACGGATTTTGGTGAGTACATCGGAAAAATCATTGAAGTAGATAACAGCTATGAGCATCATGGGAATGCTGCTGAATCCCAGGAACCCACACTTGCAGGGGCAGACGTTTACTATTATGCTCCGAAAGGAAATAATAAAGCGTTTATCATTGTAAAACAGAATGAACAGTGCAGTATATTCTTTGCAAACGAAATCAATACAAGTGAGGGATTCAAAAAAGGATTTTTATTCTTCAATGTGCAGAGTGCGGAAGATATACAAAGTGTCGAATATCAGAAACGCATACCTGATGGCGATGGAAGAATGATTCTTTCCGAGCAAAATGTTATCACTGACAGCACCGCAGTCAAAGATTTTTATGACCTTGTTTGTCAGTTAAAGCCCGAAGATTACAGCGGTCTGCCCGAATTTGCCGCAACGCCCCTTTGGTATATAGAGGCATGGGACAAATATAAAGCCAATCCCGATGCTTTTGTAATGGAAGATTATTCTGTCATTATCACTTTGAAAGACGGTACGATTCTGCGTGAAATACGTTATCAGCCTTTCCTTGCCAACGGATATGTACAGGGTATGCAGGAGCTTACACCCGAACAGAACAGCACTTTAAAAAATCTGCTGAAATAAACTTAAAAAATTTTTAAAACTTCCGGACCTTTTTATAAAAACTTTGTACTCGTTCCGAAATTGTTTTACTGAATGATTTTTCACTGAAAATATTTTCAGATATTTGACATTTTGATTGACAGGTATTATAATGTAAATGTACTGAATAATTATTCAGTGAAAATTATTTCAGAAATAAGGTGATTCTATGTTTATAGGACGAGAAAAAGAACTCAGTCAACTTAACGTGGAACTTTCTGCATGGAAGCATAAAACAGTGGTGTTGGTTTATGGTAAGCGTAGGGTTGGAAAATCTACATTGATAAAAGAAGCAGCTAAGAAATTTGATGGTGTTGTCGTAAATCATATGTGTGTAACAAGCACTTTTGAGGGTAATATGGAGCTTATCTATCAAAGTGTTTCGGAAGCTATCGGACTGCCGAATATACGATTTGGCTCTCTTTCTGAAATGATGGACTATCTTGGAATGATTGATAAAAAAGTGTTGCTCATTATTGATGAGTATCCTTATTTGAAACAAACAAAAAAGAAAAACGAAGTAGACTCTTATATGCAGGCAGTGATTGAAAAGTTGCCCGAAAACGTCAAGCTGATACTCTGCGGTTCATATATTGCGATGATGAAAGAACTTCTTGAAGAGGAAAATCCTTTGTTCGGAAGGTTTTCGCTGATACAGCATATCCGTGATTTCGACTATCTTGACGCAGCAAAATTCTATCCGGAGCTCTCTGTAAGAGATAGAGTAGCTTTCTATGCTGTTTTCGGAGGAAGTCCGTATGTGCTTGAAAATCTTGATACAAGAATGACGCTGAAGGAAAATATTGAACAGTTTCTGTTGCCCGAAACAAGTCTGATAAGATCACATATTGAGAATGTTGTATTGAAAGAAATACAAAAAACTTTTGATGCAAGAATACTTGCAATTATCGGCAATGGCAAGAAACGATACAGTGAAATAAGGGATAAAATCGTAAACAGTGAAACAGGTTTGCTGGATAAGCAGCTGAAAATACTGATGGATATGGAAACTATTCAAAAGACTGAACCTATCAACCGCCGCAGCGATAAGAAAAAACAGTTCTATGAAATAGTGGATAATCTGATGCGTTTTTATTTTACGTTCATTTTTGGCAAAGCGGGAACAATAGCAAGGATAGGTGAAGAACAGTATTTTGGCAGAAATATTGCTGCCGCACTGGAACAGTTTATAAGCAGACGGTTTGAGGGTATCGCTCTGCAATATTTCCACAGAGCCGCCCTGCTCGGTAAATATCCCGATATAGACGACTTCGGCAGCTATTGGTATGATGATGCCGCAACAAAGTCAAACGGCGAATTTGATTGTGTGATCAGGTGTGGAGAACAGTATGATTTCTATGAATGCAAATATTTTGATCGAGCCATGACATTGGAAGAATGTCAGGAAGAAAAAGCACAACTCGATAATATTAAAGGAATAAATGTTTCGGGTGTCGGTTTTGTTTGCACAGGCGGATTCTCTTTTGACAGTTCAGATGATTTTGTTCTTATAGATGGGAAAGAACTTTATTTTAGTATACAAGTGTAATATTTGTAGAAAATCGTTTCAAAAATCCCGATCTGCTGAAATAAATCAAAAAATACACTTGCCCGATTTACTTGGACAAGTGTATTTTTTAGGCATGTATCATTGCGTAACGCTCATGTTTAAATAGTTATAAAACCACTATCAAAAAATTAAGGATTTGAATGGATAGGAAATTGTTCTTGACCAAAGAACAAATGTATATACAATCATGCTTTTCACCGAGAGTAAGAATATGAACACTCCGACTGTTTTCTTATGATGTGAACAGTGAATTTTTAATTATTCAGCACTGAACGGTATTCCACGTTCTTGTGCATAGGTTTCAGCACAAGAACCGCTTTTTCCGTGGATAGTCACACCACGGACATCGAATGCTTGTTCTCCGATACTTGTAACACTTTCAGGAATGGTAACGTCGGACAGACTACAGCTGAAGAACGCTCTGTCTCCAATGCTTGTAACACCGTCAGGAATGTTGACTTCAGACAGATTTCCACAGCCCCCAAATGCCCATTTTCCAATGCTTGTAACGCTGTCGGGAATTATGATACTGGTTAAGTCCAAGCAGTTGCCGAATGTTTGATCCCCAATGCTTGTAATACCGTCAGGAAGGGTAATGCTGCTAAGACGATCACACATAAAGAACGCTGCATCTCCGATGACATTCACGCTGTTGGGAATGGTAATGCTGGTCACGTTTGATAAGCCGTTGAATGCATATTCGCAAATGCTTGTAACACCATCTTCTATCACGACTGTTTTTATATTTTCTCCGTGTTTGTACCATGGAATATCAAGAAAAGATTTGAAATCGCTAATACCACCTGTACCGCTTATGACAAGTTCACCATTTTCGTTAAGTACCCACGTAACACTTTCACCGCATATTCCGCTGAATTCATCAACTGTATCAGAGTCATCCTCGCTTTCAGTGTCATTGGTACTGCTTTCTTCGGTATCATTACTATCATTATCAGAATTATCATTGTCGTTATTCTGGCTTTCCGCAGAACTACTGGTTACCGATGAACGGCTGGTATTTTCGCTGCTGTTGCCGCATCCTGCCATTGCAACAGATAATACGATTGTACCTGCAAGCATGGCAATCATCAGTCGTCTTGATATTTTATTGTCTTTCATATTCTGTATCTCCTTCATTTAAAATTTTCTATATTCATTGTATAATAATTCAAATGTTATTTCAAGATATTCTGGACAACTTTGGAATTTTTTATTTATGAATGGTGGTTAAAAGCAGCGAACAAGGATTATAACATTTCAAAGAGTGAAGAACGCAAGGAAAATCGTGCAACAGAGTTATGGTGCGGAATATTGCTTCATGGAATGAACAGTAAATATATCAGATA
>DBXL01000126.1:0-881 GCA_002309275.1 Ruminococcaceae bacterium UBA1213
GAACTCAAATTTCTTGAAGCAATCGGAAAAATTGACGGTGACCTGATAAAAGAGGCTGATGTTGAACAGAAAAAAACTTTTCCGAAACGAAAAATATATGCTTTCGGTTCTGCCGCCGCAGTTGCAGCGATAGCATTTGGTTCTGTCCTGCTTTTCAATTCGTATGGTCAATCAGGCTCTGTTGTTGATCATTCAATCATTCAGCCGAATAACAATGGAGATAACTCGCATACTGTTAATTCTGTTGTTCCTGTATCATCTGACAAGGCGAAACAGGAATCAAAGGAATTGAATTCGGACATCAGTAAAATTGAAAATTCAACCGATGAATCTGTCAATAAAGTTTCGGAACATCCGTCAACAGATACAAGCAGTCAGAATATTTCTTCAGCACCTGCTGATAACAGCATACCCGAAATGACAGAATCACAGACGGAACATAATCCCGATACACAAAGTACAAAATTTTATTATCAGCCGTTTTCCGCAAAGATTGAGCCCGGTTCAAAATCTTTTGGCGGAGATGGTTTTGGTGAAGAAGAACTTCATCATATTGATGTAAGAACTTCCGAGGGATTCTATGAGCAGCTTGCACTTGATGAATACGCTTCAAATGGTATTTCAAGTACGATAAGCAAAACGGATTTTGGCGAGTATATCGGGAAAATCATTGAAGTAGATAACAGCTATGATTATAATGGGAATGCTGCCGAATCACAGGAATCCACACTTGCAGGGGCGGACGTTTACTATTATGCTCCGAAAGGAAATAATAAAGCATTTATCATTGTAAAACAGAATGAACAGTGCAGTATATTCTTTGCCAATGAAATCAATACAAGTGAGGGTTTCAAAAACGGATTTTTATTCTTCAATGTACA
>DBXL01000126.1:945-3011 GCA_002309275.1 Ruminococcaceae bacterium UBA1213
ATTCTTTCCGAACAGAATGTTATCACCGACAGCACCGCAATCAAAGATTTTTATAATCTCGTTTGTCAGTTAAAGCCCGAAGATTACAGTGGTCTGCCCGAATTTACCGCAACACCTCTGTGGTATATAGAGGCATGGGACAAATATAAAGCCAATCCCGACGATTTTGTAATGGAAGATTATTCTATTATTATCACTTTGAAAGACGGTACGGTTTTGCGTGAAATACTTTATCAGCCTTTCCTTGCTAACGGATATGTACAGGGTATGCAGGAACTTACACCCGAACAGAACAGCACTTTAAAAAATCTGCTGAAATAAATCAAAAAATACATTTGCCCGATTACTTGGACAAGTGTATTTTTTAGGCGTGTATCATTGCGTAACACTCCCATTTAAACAGTTTAATAAAATTATATGTACAATAAATCGGACATCGTATGAGCTATAATATGTTTAGATTGAAATATATAAGGAGCTTGATAAATATGGGTTGGTATCATGTAGATAGAACAGGTAAAGGTGTAATTCTGAACTTTTTGGACTGTACGGAGGATTTGATTGAAAAATTGGCAATAACCAAAGACAAATTGGAAAGATGGTTTCCGCAAGACAAGTTTCCGAATGCAGAAAATATGACTTCCAAAGAATGTCTGGCATTGTATATGTTAAAAAATTATATGTCATGCTCAAAACTTGGTCATAAAAACATATCAGACATCACTTCAGAAGATTTGGCAGAATTGGACATTGATGAATACACATACGAATATGAAAATTCGATGTTCGATATTTTATCTTATGCTTTTTGTGATAAGTACGGCTATCCTTATGAATTGTTTATATCAGCGATTGACTATAATGAGGACAAAATGCTTTTTTGTGACACAATTTTTCCTCTGCCTGAAAAGTACAAATTTATGTATGACCTTACCGAAGAAAAATATATAAAGCAACTGAATGAATTTTTCTCGGAACTCACAGGTAAACAATATAACCTCGAATTAGAGATATGTGAGATGTATATCAAGGAATAATGACAAAAATAACCTGATTTTATAAATATTTGAGGAGTGTTTTATCATGGCTAAAAAAGTAATTGTTAATGAATGGATAACTATCAAAGGAAGAAAAATGTTGTGTGAAACATTTATCACGGCATTGGATTGGGAACGAATGATGATTCCGAACGACATCCAACGCAGAATTTTTTGTGATGCAATAGTAGTTTTACAGTGCTGTACTGACGAATATTCACAGGGAGAATCAAGTATTACTTACAGTGACGGATTTATTGAGGAGCATGGAGTATCCGTTCCGAAAAACAAAACTTATCCGCAGGCTCTTGAAGAAATCTATTATTCTATTGAAAAAATCACAAGAATGGATTTTTCCGATATGCTTGACAAAGCCGCTAAACAGTCGCTTCAAGAAGATGAAAGAAATCAAACAGCGAGAAATAAAAAGCAAACTCTCAATAGAATTGTAAACGAAATGCTTTATGATAAAGGTCTGCCGGAAAACACAGCAGAAAAAATATCAGCATTGCTTGAACTGAATGAACATAAAAAAGCGAACAAGGATTATAATATTTCAAAGAGTGAAGAACGCAAGGAAAATCGTGCAACAGAGTTATGGTGCGGAATATTGCTTCATGGAATGAACAGTAAATATATCAGATACTGTGACCTGAAATCGTTGGTTGAGCAAGAATTTCTTGATGAATCGGATATAAGCGATATATTGGAAGGACTTGGCGATAAACGTGATTATGAGTGGTATACCGAAGATTTGATGTCTTTTGAGTTGATGGAAGATACAATCATTCCTAATGAAATTATTCTTAAAGAGGCAGAGCCGGCATTTATGAAAATTCTGAATATCAAAAAATTTCATTGACAAATCAAACGCTGTATCATATAATAAACACAGTCATTATTTACATCATTTGATTTTGTATCAAGTGTGTCCGGCACAGCTCCGGACGGTCTTACATTCGGAACCATATCAGCATTTTGTCTGAGGTGTCTGCGGCACGGCATTTTCAAGTGTCAGTGCAACATTAG
>DBXL01000045.1:0-3117 GCA_002309275.1 Ruminococcaceae bacterium UBA1213
TTTATGCCGTCTGTTGCCAATACATTGACAAATATTTTAAGTACATATACAGTGACGGTTATATTAGGATTGATTTTGGGTTTAATCATCTTTGGCAGTATTAAAAGCAGACAGAATGACCTTACTGTAAAGAAAAAACAATAGAATTTAAAATGAGGAATGATAATTAAAAATCATTCCTCATTTTTGTAATTCTATTGTAAAATTGATACAATTTTGATACCAAATAATTGCAAAATATGGTTGAAAAAAATAATTCTGTAATATATAATAAAAATATGTATTGGCTGAAAGTATATTTTGCAAAGGGGGAAATTTTACTGTAAACGGAGGTAAGTTTTTATGTCATTACTCAAAAAATGTATAGCTGAATGTATAGGCACATTTGTACTTGTATTTTTCGGATGCGGAACGGCTGTTGCTGTTAAGTGCAGCGGTGTAAGCCCTGATGCTGCGTATCTCATGACGGCTCTCGCATTCGGTCTTGTCATCGTTGCGATGG
This sequence comes from Ruminococcaceae bacterium UBA1213, assembly GCA_002309275.1. GTDB lineage: Bacteria > Bacillota > Clostridia > Oscillospirales > Acutalibacteraceae > UBA1213. Next base: position 503 of record DBXL01000045.1, read on the forward strand.
CTTATTCTATCGGAAATATTTCAGGCTGTCACATCAACCCTGCTGTATCTCTTGCCATGCTCGTAAGCAAGAAAATGACTGCAAAAGAGTTCTGGGCTTATGTTGGCTCACAGTTCGTAGGCGGCATTGTAGGCGGACTTTTCCTTACGATGTTCTTTGATAAAAATACAGGTCTTGGCACAAATGGCGTTTATGCAGATAATATCTGGGCAACACTCTTAATTGAAATCATTCTTACGTTTGTATTTATCATTGCAATTCTCGGCGTTACTTCAAAAATCTCCAACGGTTCTGTTGCAGGTATTGTAATCGGTCTTACACTCGTACTCGTTCACATTTTCGGCATTTACTTTACAGGCACATCTGTCAATCCTGCAAGAAGCTTCGGTCCTGCTATATTTGCAGGCGGTGCAGCTTTTGCAAATGTATGGATATTCATTATCGCTCCCCTTGTTGGTGCAGTTCTTGCAGCCCTTGTATATAAATACATGGCTGACGGTCAGGAAGAAGAAACAGCTGATGAAGAAGCTCCCAAAGCTGCTGCTCCTGTGAGAAGCTCTGCTCCCAGAAGAAGCAATAAAAAGAAAAGAAGATGATAAAACCTTTATGCAAAGTTCTTTCAGCCCTGAAAACAAACGGCAGAATTTTTTATCTGCCGTTTGTTTTTTATGCAAAAAAAGCGGCTGACAAATAAATGTCAGCCGCCTTATTATTACTGATTGTTAATTGCACATTGCACATTGCTAATTGTTTGTTATTCGCCTGTGTAGTTTGACCATTCGCCAGCGTTATACTTGAATTTTGTTTTCTCTATGCCTCTGCCGGGTACGGGTTCTTCGGACATATCTATTTTATATATCTGACCTGCATTGATGTTTGAATTGAATTTAAGGTCTTTTGTCTGATAGCCGATTGTACCGTTTTCAATTTCCTCATCTGTAACGCCTGAGCTGAGTACAAGTCCCAAATCTCCAATCGGAACAACCACTCTGTAAATATCGGTATCGCCTATTTTTTCCATTTCAACGCCGGGCCATGGACCTTTTACGCCATACCATTCTTCACCGGTGATTTTGTTGACAGGCTTGTCACCCCACCACCACGCATATACTTTATCCCATTTTGTTTCGCTGTTGTCAAAGTAGAAGTAGTTCATTACATCGCCTGTTCTCGGATCATCGGGGTTAATGCTTACGGGTTCGGTACTGGTCATATCAATCTCTTCTGTGTTTGCATAAGCGATTGCGGCACCGCTTTCAAGTGCGGAAACCTTGCCTGTGAACATGACTGACAAAAATTCGGGATAGGTATTTCTCCAGTAAGGAACAAAATGTTCGCCGTCCTCGTCCTTGTTGAATACAATCTTGTCTTTCGGATAGCCGTTTTCAGCAAGATAGTTGTAAAGCATTACATCACTTGCAGCTGTATCGGTTGCATAACCGCCTGCATAGAAATATACAAAAGGCTTGTTTTCAAGGGCAATTACTTTTTTAGCATATTCTTCCAGCGTTTCGGGCTTATATATCTGGAAAGATGCGGAGAATGCACCGATTGTGCCGAACTTGTCGGGGTGATCCATGCCGATATAGAAGCTTCCCAGACCGCCGTAGGAACTGCCTGCAACAGCGTTGTGTGCAGCGTCTGTATATACATTGTAGTTTTCTTCTACATAGGGAACAACTGTGTCATATACGAAGTTTGAAAAATCGTTTCCACGCTTTTTGGAATTGACTGTCTGACCGTTCCACTCCAAAAATTCGCCTATATCGGGGATAAGTTCATCATCTCTTGTATTGATTGTTTTGCCGTCTTCCGTAATTCCGCCCTTTGTTTCAATGGCAACTATCACAGCCTTGTTGTCGGTTACAGACATCATGCTTTCAACGTGTTCGGCAACGTCCCAGCATTGTATTTCGTTTCCGATTTCCTTTGAAAGAACGCTCTGACCGTCAAGCATATAGATAACGGAATATTTGTCGGCAGAATCCTTGTCATAGTCATCGGGTGTCCAGATATGGACATTCTTTTTATAGCCGTCAAATTCAAATTCCTTTGTTTCATACTTGGGAGAATAATTCGGCTCTTTGCCTTTTGTATATGGCAAAAGTTCGTCTTGATAGAGATACCATCCGCTTACCATTTCATTAAATGCAACGTCCATAGTGGGCTGACTTTCACCGTAGGAAAGATGCACCATGTTGTATGTATTGGTATCACCCTCGCATGAATACAAAATATACTTGTCTGTTTCCTCTGCCTTTTCCATTTTGACATCTTCTGTTTTGTCGTTTGAGGAGTTCCAGAAAGTAGCCGTCATTTCTGCACTCTTTGCGTCATCTCTGATGTAGAGAGTATATGTTTTCTTTTCGCCTGTTGTACTCTGCTCCGTTGCAGAATTGCTTGTGCTGATGGACTCACTTGTTTTACTTGTGCCGTTGTCTGCATTTCCGCACGCTGTCAGCAGAGACATGCACAATGCTGTTGATAAAACCCCCGCAAAAACCCTTTTTGTTTTCATAGCCGTTTGTTCCTCTCTTTAAGTATTTTTTATTGTGACTATATTATATTACACAAATAGGTTGATTACAAGCAATCAGTTTTACATAAAATCAAAC
>DBXL01000045.1:3203-3490 GCA_002309275.1 Ruminococcaceae bacterium UBA1213
TTTTTAAAAAAATTTTCAAAAAACACTTGCATTTTCAAAAACACTGTGCTATAATAAATATCGTTCCAGTGAGGAACACAAAAACAAATGGGGGTATAGCTCAGCTGGGAGAGCATCTGCCTTACAAGCAGAGGGTCATAGGTTCGAGCCCTATTGTCCCCACCAAGAAACCATCGCTTTCAGACAACAAAAGCGGTGGTTTTCTTTATTTTATTTTATCATTGAAATATCAATGTTTTTGTGATATATTATCTTGTGGAGGGAAATAAATGAAACTGTATAAACTT
>DBXL01000235.1 GCA_002309275.1 Ruminococcaceae bacterium UBA1213
CTCCTTTCATTTTGTATCAGTCAAAACAATGACCGAACATTTTTGGTGTTCGGTCACTGCCTTTATAGGTTATGCATTCACTTTTACATCAAAGTATTTTTTGGAGATAGTGCCGTCATTGAGATTCTTAGCCTTTACGCAGATAATATAATCAGCCGCTTTCAAGGGCTTGATGACAACTTCGGAATTTTCATCATAATCCTGTTTGGTAGTCCACTTTGTATCAGTAACTTTCTTGTAGTACACTGCATAAGCTGTCGGAGCGTCTATATTGGTGCCGCAGGTCACTGCAACAGTTTCACCTTTTTTGATGGTATCGGCAGATATGGAAGATACATTTTCAAAAGCCTGTTCCACTGTGAATGAGGCATATATCTTTTTAACAGTGCCTTTGGAGTCCTTTACTTTGAAACATACTTCATAAGTGCCGGCATAGCCGGGTGTCATAGTAAACTCATTATTATCTTTAAAGCCCTGTTTGGTTGTCCACTTGGCTGTATTATCTCTTCTGTAGTAGCAGGCATAAGTGTATTCACCCGAACCGCCTCCGGCATTGACTCCGAAATAAACAGATGTTCCCAAAGGCATTGTATCGTTTTCAAAAGCACTCTCTTCTTCATAATCGATGCCGACGCTTATATTGAGAGCTTCCACACACTTAATACCCTTTTCCTTTGCATATGCAGCAGGATAGCTGAATGCATCACAATAGATGGTGAAGCCGTCAGCAGTATTCAAAAAGGCATTTTCGCCTATATATATAACATTGATAGGTATTTTGAGTTCAGCAAGATTCTCACAGCCGAAGAATGCATTTTCACCGATAGACCTTACTGTTGACGGAATTTTGACAGAGGACATTTTCGACATAAAATAAGCCTCTTTGCCAATCTCCGTAATACCTTCGGGAGCATTGTATTCCCTTGACTGAGGAACGGCTATAAGTGAAAAACCGTCTTTACTGAATAAAATGCCGTCCACTGACTTCAGATAGGGGTTTTCTTCATCAACGTTGATGTTTTCAAGTCCCTTTGTTTCAACAAAGGAAACACCTGTTACATTTATGATAGTTGCGGGAAGATTCACTGTTTTTACTTCCTGGCTGGTGTTCAGGAATACTTCCTGAACAGGAACATCCCATATATATGCAGGAACGGTAACTTCTTCATCTTCACCGTGATAGGCAATCGCAACTGCAAAATTAATGCCGAATATGTGGTTGGTGCGAATCTGATAGTCAAAATCACCTTCGGAAGTATAGGCGACCTGTGTTGTTTTTTCTACTACATATTGCAATGTATTGGCAGTAAACTGCTGTAATGCTTGCACTTTCTGTCCGACAGCTTCTTTGAGCTGTGCTTTTGCTTCTGCAATGGTCTGCTGTATTGCTGAAATCCTGCCCATAAGTGCAGAAACCTTCTGTGAAGTTTTCTCTTTAAGCTGTGCCTTGACTGCTTCCACCTGTGCTGTCGCCTGTGCAAAAAGCTCTTCCGATGTCTGCTGTGCTTCTGTCACAAGCTGTTCAATCTGTGCTTCTGCCTCCTGAACCATCTGAGCAATCTGCTCTTCTGCCTCTTTCAGTACCTGAGCAGCCTGTTCGGGATCTTCCATCTGTGCAGCCAATGCTTGTGCTTTCTCCCCTATCTCCACAGCCTTTTCAGAAACTTCTGTTTTGATCTGGGTAACCTGTGATGAAACCTCTGCCATAATCTGCTCTGCCATTTTTACCTTCTGGGCTGCTTCCACGAGCTGTGCGGCGGCTGACTGTGAGAATTTGGCATAAGCACTCTGTGCTACATCTGCCAGCATTGCCTTTACTGCCTGGAGTTTTACAAGATAACCAGGTACTTCCACATCGTCTGTTTCTTCACCGTCATCGGGTGCAAGAACAAGTACGGGTTCTTCTTCATAGTCTGTGCCCTCAACAGCAGCTGCACAAACTCCTGTGCCTGCTACCATGGAAAGTGCCAGTGCCGCTGTCAGCACTCTTGTCATGAATTTCTTTGAACTTTTCATTTTCAAAACCTCCTGAAAAAATTTATAGTCAAAAGCAATTTACCTTGCTTTTGTATTTTGTCAGATTCACTATAATTTTCCGTTTTCAACGGCAAAATATATTTTCACTTATTCAACTTGACGTTTTATAAAAAAACTGTCAAGAACTTTTCAGTAATTTTTCATCAAATTTTCTGTTTCAATGATACCATAATGTCAGCCGTAAGTCAAGAAAAATTCACGTTTTTACCCAATATACAATGTGTTCTGTGATCTGTATCGCCGAGGGAAAATTTACCCGTTCAGGTTAAAATTAGTTGTAACATCAGCTATCAAGATTGTGAAAAATAACAAGATACTCAAAAATTATGATAAAAAAATTTACAGATATTATACTTAATTACCTAATTTATGGTAATAATTTAGTCAAATTGACGGTAATTTATATAAAAATGATTTTCGTGATAATCATGGTGCTGTTCTTGACAATCAGGCTAATTTGGATTATAATGATTTGCACTAATACGAAAAAGCACTATTTATATATAGTTCTGAATCGGGGAATATCTGAATAATGATTTTTACGGTCAATATGCTTTTTATACAGTATTTTCCCCGACAGCCGCCGATTGAAAATAAAACTTTACCGGAAAGGATGACAAGCGTATGAAAACAATCCACAAAAACTTTGGATACCTGTTTACTTTTATTAAGCTGATGAAGGTAAACCCCAAAAAGTTCCAATGCACGCTTTGCCTGTTCTGTGCCGTTGCCATCGTATTCTCATGCATTCCCATTTCGTCAATGACGACCAATGCAACTGTAGAAGAATACCTTGAACAGAGCTTTGAACTGTATCCAGATGAAAAAAATAATGAAAAATATATCACCCTCAACGGTATCATGCCTGAAAACGCTTTTGCAGAGGCGGTTGACGTTACAGAGGAATACTCGGATATAGAAGGCTTTCGCACTGACTCCGACACTAAATCCACTGATAACACCGAAGAAGCAGCCGTTCTGGCTGCTTATGACATCAGCATTACCGGCAAAAAGGGCGATTTTCAGCCTATTGAGAACAAGCCCATTTTAGTAGAAATTGTTGATCCGAAAATTTGTGCAGGCTGTGTTACAGAACTGTGGCATATCACTGATGACGGAAAACGTGAGCAAATATATAATTTTACCGTAAAAGACGGCAAACTCAGCTTTTACGCCACAGGATTCAGTGTATATGCCATTGTCAACGCACCCGAACCTTATATTTATCCCAATACAGAACAGGTGACTTCTGCTGACGCACTGTCAGGTACCAGAGCAAATGCCGGATTCTATCTGTTTCTCAACCAGACAAGTTCCGCTTCCAATAACAGATATATTTCCTCTGATATTAACTCAAAAAACTGTCTGATTGAAACAACAAACTTTTCTGATGCGGCAGTATGGTATTTTGAACCCGGAGACAATGGAAGTAAAATGTACACTTATGTCAATGGAGTAAAAAAGTACCTGCATAATATCCCGACCAACAACGGCAGAACCACTTCCAACATAACAGAACAGGTGGATATAGAACTGAGTGATACAGCCGCCGATTCTCTTGAAATCACGTTCAATTCCAGCGATAAATCTTTCCTTTTCAGCAAGACTGACAGCACACTATATATGCAGCATTCCAAGAGCGGTGATGGTATCCGATATTTTAATAAACACGATGACCAGAATAATACACATATTAAAATGATTTATGCCGATACCGTCAATCCCCCTGCCGATATGTACAACTTCAATGGCAGAACTTACGGTCTTATGCGATACCCCGGCGGTACACTCGGTTATGGTCTTATGGCAGACTCTCAAAATAATGCTCTTGATATGACTTCTTTGGTTGTCCGTAATGACCATGGCAGTAAAATTCTGTATGTCGCCCAGGACTGCGACATTTCCATGTGGACATTCCACTCTGTATCCCAAAATATCTACACGCTTTCCGCAAATGTAAACGGCGTTACAAAATATCTCCGTTTCAGCGGTGACACTTTATCTCTGGCTGATGACGTGCAGAATGCCACTCCCCTCTCTCTCACCTCAAACGGCAGCAATATCATGCTTTCTTCCAAAGGAAAGAGTATCCGTTTTGACGGCAATCAATTCTCCCTTGCTGCAACAAATGAAAATGATTCAAACCAGTGGCTGTATCTGACAAAGCTGTCCGGTCTTGAAGATGACGATTATATCTGTTATTCAGCGGATAAAATAAGCGTTTCCGATGTCAAGAACAAATCCTTGGTCATTGTATATACCCGTATCTGGAATGATACCGATAAAAGATATGATTTCTATGTAGTTGACCATGACGGAACATTGTACCCCTGCTATGAGCGTGGTGACAATATCATGTGGGTAGGTAACCGTACCAACACCATGCAGTGGGAATTTATCGAATATACCTATGACGACGGAACACCCAAATATTATTATGAGCTTTATAACCCCTATTCAAGAAAATATATAGCCCCTCAGATTAAAGACGGTCAGGTGCTTTCCGACAGCAAGATAGGCATTAATATGCCCGGCAGACGTGAGGGAGAATATTATACCGACATTGTTGCATGGGACGACCTGTGCTACACATATGCCGGTCTGAAAAACGGCGGAACAACTCCAAATATCATCTCTGCACCACGTTCAAAGGCAGATACCTATTATTTTGCCGTAGTTGAAAAGCCGATCCCTTCCCTGACAGAAGTTCAGACCATTGACAACAATGAATACGGCATCAAAATGAAAATGATAGATTTTCCGACATCAGCCGTACAGAATTCAACTTTAGGAACAATAGACACTACTTCCAAAGACCATTCTACCAAAGGTCTGCTTTCCACTCAGCTCAATGAAAACGGCTATCCGACGGCAACGGAAACCAATATCAATTTCAAGGAGCTTTTCAACAACACCAATGACGTAAACCATCTTTTTACGGAAAGTATTTATAATGACAGCGGATATTTTGAATTTGACAGCTGTCAGAATTTCGCCACTCTTTACGATGAACAGGGACATCTCGGAAGCGACTTTATTGTATATAAAGAACTCGGCACTACGGATATTACTTCCAAAAGTACCCTGAAACACGGTCAGTTCTTCCCCTACGATACCATTACAGCCGGTCAGTATTCAACAGCGAATCCGGAGAATCTCTATGGAGCTGTTGCCGTTCCGGAACACCCCGAAATAGGAGTTCTGCCGGAAACCGATCCCCGAAAATATGAAAGACTTCATACTGTCGGCAATAAACCCAACTACTACAACGGCATGGAAATGGAAGCAAGCTTTGTGCAGACACCCAACGGCAAAGATGCATGGGGACATGATATTATCTTTGAATTCACGGGAGATGATGATTTCTGGCTCTATGTTGACGGTGAACTGATTATCGACCTCGGCGGTATCCATTCTGCTCTTGCAGGAAATGTCAACTTTGCGACAGGCGTTGTTGTGGTCGAGAAACAGACTACTAACCTGCGTGAGCTGTTCAAGGCAAACTATGAAGCCCGCAATCCTGACGCTACAACAGCTCAGGTAAATGCATATCTGGCGAAGTATTTCAAAGACGGTCAAAACATATTCAAAGACTACTCCCAGCATACTATGAAACTGTTCTATATGGAGCGTGGAGCAGGTGCGTCTAATTTGCATATGCGATTCAATATCAGCAATTCTTCCCCGACAAGAATCATGCTCACTAAAGATGTTACAGGTTCAGAAGATATTGACTTTAATCTTGTAGAATACCCTTTCCAGATATGGTACAAAGACCAGGAATTCGGTGATGCCAAACTTCTGACAAACACTGATTCTGTTTACAATGTCACCTATCAGAATTCAGCTCAGAAAGTTCGTTATGCCGAAAGCTATACTCCGCCCAACAGTACCGCTCCATACCATTCCGTATATTTTCTGAATCCCGGCATGAGTGCAGATGTACAGTTCCCTGAAAAAACGGTTGAATACCGTATCATTGAATGCGGTATCAACAGCGATGTTTATGACCATGTTTATGTAAACGGCAGTGAAGTCAGCGGTACAGGCACCACTAATCATAAGGCATTTGACTCCGGCTGGAAGAATATAAAAGAAAATCAGTCAATTGTTTTTGAAAACCATGTTGCCTCAAATGCACTCCGTACACTGAGTTTTCAAAAAGTCCTGTATAACCGAGCCGGTAAAATTCTTACAGCGGAAGATGATTCTACTCCCTTTAATTTCCGTCTGGCACTGTCCAAAAGCTCAGGCGATACCCCTTCTCCTGCCAATATGTATAAATATCACGTTACCAATCCTGACGGCTATCTCTGCAGATGGGACGTAATATCCCAAAACTTCGCTCCTACCGAAACGAAATTTTCCGATATAGAAACTCTGACTGACTCTCTGAAAGAACAGGTCACTTTTGAAACCTCCATGAACGGTGCCGTTTCCAAGATTCCTACAGGCTATACGGTTCAAGTACCCAATCTGCCTGTCGGCACAAAGTTCATGATAACAGAAAGAGAAAAGGAAATTCCTCTGGGATACCAATTCATGTCCTATGAAAAAGTCGGTGATACCTATTTCGTGGCAGAGGGAGATCCCGAAAACATCGGCTGTATAAGAAAAGAAGATTCTCCGTTTATGCTCATCAAAAATAAGTGTGGCTGGGGAATGGAAGCAAAGAAAATTTGGAGTGACAGTGACTGTACTTCCTCCCATGCTCCGATATACACGGCTGTTTTTTATAACAAAAATGAGCTTGTTAATGAGCTTGTTCCCGGAACAGTCAGAAAGCTTGAACATCCCAATACTTCGGTACGTTATTATTTTGATTCACTGAAACCCGATACCAATTTTGCTGACTATTCCATATATGAAGTCATAGTGACCAATCCCGTTTTTGACTCCGGGGACAGTCAGACTGTCATAAGCTATGACAGTATTCTCAGATTGGAAAATAAAAATTCTGCAGTCATAGAGGCTGTTCCCAAAAATACCGGTATTTCACATCAATTCCATTATATTGTTGAATATACCAGAGGAGAAGTCCATTCCACTGCACCCGATCTCGATAACGTTAAAACAGACACTATCACTAATACCCGTACAGGCGGAATTGTGATAACCCTGTATGACATGAACACAAAAGAACCTCTTGCCAATGGTATTTTCACCCTCAAACAAGGTGATACCGAACTTGGAACATTCACTTCAGACTCTGAAGGCAGAGTGACAGTCATGTATGACTTTATATACGATACAGATTATACACTAACTGAAACAGCACCTCCCGGAGGATATATAGGACTGCCTGATTCAGCGGTATTTTCTGTCGGCAGTGATAACAGTATTGCCCTCAGAGGAAATGAAGAACCCTGGCAGTTGTGGTATCCTTCAGCCAATACAGACGACCATATCATAGCTTATATCGACCTGTTCAACAAGCCATACACTTTAAAAGTAATAAAAGAGGACAGTCAGACTCGCCAACCGCTCAAAGATGCTCATTTTGCCCTTTACCGTAGTACACCGGGAGTGGGAGGCTATGTAAAGGACATTAACCCCATGCCCAACTGTGACGACCTTGTTACCGACTCTGACGGAACTATCCCCTTTTCTAATCATATACTTCTTCCGGGCAGATACTATCTTACTGAAATCACTCCGCCTGATGACTATCAGCCCTTGAATGCAGATATTATATTTACCATATCAGATTCAGGCAATTTTGCCATCAAGAGCGATGGAGATGAAAGCTTCCTCACCGTGACAGAGGAAAATGAAGTCATTTATTTCCTCCATATTCCCAATGACCACATTCCCCCTGCAGAGCTTACTGTCACCAAAACCGTACAGGGAAACTTTGGTAATGTCAACAAAGACTTTACATTTACCTTTACAGTAGAAAGTGCATCTGCTGAAGATGAATATGAATGGTCAAAAAACGGCGTTTCACAAGCGGTCAAACTGCATTCAGGTGAAACGTTCACCCTTAAACATGACGATACCTGTACAATCATTCTTCCTAAAGGAAAAGTTGTAACCATATCCGAAAACAGTGAAAATTATACTGCTTCATTCCAATTAGGAACAGCAAACGCTGAAACGGTAAATACAAAGACATTTGTTATTGAAGATAACATTAGGCTTTCAGTTACCAATACACTGGAAGGTTCATTGCCTACCGGTATTAATATGGGTATGCCTGTTTTCCTGATAATAATGGCGGTTTCACTTGCCGGAACAGCATTCCTTTTATATCGAAGAAAAATGAACGATTCTTCTGAATAAACTATAAGAAATCAGGAGTGAGAAGCTGTAAGCTTCTCACTCTTTTAATTTCATCAATCAAAATACTTGACAAAAACAAATAACAGCAGTATAATACTTAGGAAACTAAATAATTGATTTGGAGTGAGGATATTTGGAAAGTATCTATAAGTATGTAACTCAGTTAGCGAATGCTCAAAGAAGGCTCATTGACAAACTTGCCAAAAAAAGAGCTTACAGCGGTACTCAGGGAAAAGTAATGCATTATCTTTTTGAAAACAGTGAAAATACCGTATATCAGAAAGATATTGAGCGTGACTTCGGCATGAGACCATCAACGGCTACAGAGTTAATCAAATCTTTGGAGGAAATGAAACTCATCAGCCGAATTCCCGACAGAAAAGACGGCAGATATAAAGAAATTGTTCTGATGAAAGAGGCTCAGGAATTGCGTGAGAAAGTCTCTGAAGATATGCATGAATTAGAAACCCGTATGGTAAAGGGACTTGATGAAGATGAATTGATTTTATGGGTAAAAATCACGTCAAGAATGCTGGAAAATCTCAAGGAGGAAGAAAAATGAAAAAGAATGAAAATACAGGAAAAAGACTTTTATTATATTTTGGCGGTCTGCTGATTATGACACTCGGAGTAGCAATTTCTGTGAAATCCGATTTGGGTGTTACTCCCATCAGTTCTATCCCCTATACAATGACGGTGGTAACAGGCATGGAACTTGGAATTGCAACCATACTTTTTTCAGTAGCAGTTGTTTTACTGCAAATTGTCATGCTGAGAAAAGAATATAAAATTATCAATCTTTTGCAAATACCCATAGGCATTATTTTCGGTCTGTTTTTAACATTTTGCGGAAATCTGATGAATTTTTTTCCGGATCCTCCCGATATGGTTTTACAGTTTCTTTTAATGCTGCTCAGCACTGTATTTGTCGCTTTCGGGGTGTTTCTGTATGTACCTACAGGATTTATTCCGCTTGCACCCGAAGGTTTTTTAGTGGCAGCCTCAAAGCTTACGAAATTGAAATTCGGAACAGTAAAAGTAATATGTGATGTATTAATGGTAATCATTTCTTTAATAACCTGCCTGATAGCGATAAAATCATTAGGCAGTGTTGGAATAGGCACTATCGTTGCTGCAATACTCGTAGGAACGGAAGTAAAGCTGTTTACAAAATGGCTTGGAGATAAAAGAGACCGTTTCATTGGTAGAAAACAATCAATTAAGCTGTGATAAACAAAAGCATACAAATCAAAAAAGTGTGTAAGCCGAGAAAATACTTGACTTATGCACTTTTATTTTTAAGCAAAGGACAAAATAAAAAATCTGTTTAAAAAATGGTAACTATATAAATACATAAATAACCAATGAAAACATATTAATTTTTGTTATATTTACCCCTCGCTGAAGAAAATCGTGTAACATTCTTCTTTTGTTTCGGCATATTACATGAAATATTTATAAAAAACGTTTCTAAATAATCAAAAAAACATCTTTTCATTTTTTAATTTTATTGTATAATAACAGATGGAACAATGTAAAGGATGGGATAAAATGAATAATGAGAAGAAGAGTAACACAGACCAGGATGTCTATGAAGCAAGACGAAGAAAAAGACGTTTTAGACTAATAGTCATACTTATTATGTTGGTAGTGATTTTAACGACTGTCAATATAGGCGTAAGTGTTTTTCTTTATACCGGCACAATTAAAGATAATCGTATAAAAACGGTGTCCGGAATTACCAGACAGATAGCATATTTCATTGATACTGATAAGGTCGATGAATACATTTCAAAGGGAAGAGACGTGCCCGGATATAAGGAAACAGAAGATATACTGTATAACATTTTTAATAACTCTGCAGAAATAAAGTATCTGTATGTATTAAAAATCACTCCGGAAGGGTGCTGTATTGTCTTTGACATGGAAACAGAGGATAATGACGCATATACCCCGGGAGAAATGATTGCATTTGAAGAAGCTTTTCTGCCGTATTTGCCTGAGCTGTATGCCGGAAAAGATATAGAACCGATAGAATCAAATGATGTGACAGGATGGGTTATTACAGATTATTCACCTGTTTATGATAAAAACGGCAACTGCGTTTGTTATGTGGGAGCCGATATATCTATGACAGATGTGAGTGAAAACGTCCATGAATTCCTTATAAAGATTTCATTGAGCTGTGCATTGATTCTTTTATTGATATTGCTTGTCGCTTTGAAACTCTCAAATGACTTTAACAAGATAAGTAATTGGGAGGAACTTAAAAAGAAAGAGGAACAAAACAAACTGCTGATACGTGAAATTGTCACCGCATTTTCAAAGGCAGTCGATATGAAAGACAAATATACTAACGGTCATTCTATCCGTGTTGCCAAATATACCGCCATGTTGGCTAAGGAATTGGGACTTGATGATGAAACAGTCGAACAATACTATGATATAGCCCTTATGCATGATGTCGGTAAAATCGGCGTCCCCGAAGATGTGCTTAATAAACCGGGTAAGCTGACAGACGAGGAATTTGAGGCAATAAAGTCACATACCACCATGGGATACAATGCACTTAAAGAAATCAGTGTTATGCCGGAACTGGCAATAGGTGCCGCATCACACCATGAACGTCCTGACGGAAAGGGGTATCCTAAAGGATTAAAAGGAGATGAAATTCCAAGAGTGGCACAGGTTATCGCTGTAGCTGATACATTTGATGCCATGTATTCCAATCGTCCGTATAGAAAACGAATGAATTTTGATAAGGCTGTTTCTATTATTAAGGAGGTTTCAGGCACACAGCTTGCAAGTGATGTGGTAGATGCCTTTTTACGTCTGGCAGATAAAGGAGCATTCCGTTCTTCCGATAATGACAGCGACGAAAGTACAGAGAACATCAACAACATCCGCCAAAAATATGATGATGAAAAATAATAATATGCATTAAAAAATTCCATCCTGTGAAAAAACAGGATGGAATTTTTTCAAGTGCCTACTCTATGGGAATTATATCAAAACGGTCTGACGGTTTGCATTTTTTCTATAACCTGACATTTCAAACATTCTCTTTATTTCTGGAAAACATTTCCACTGCACCGGCATTTTCTCTTAATTCAAGCACTTCCGCATCAAGCAAGCCGTCTTCATAACGCTTGAAATTCTCCATTGTGATATAAAGAATATAATCATCAGGGAATGCCGAAACAGGCACCATTTTTTCCTTTGAGCCACGAATCTGAGGTATGCTCATCGGAGTCGGTCTTTTATCCGTGAAATTCTTCAATTTTCCCTCATACGGAACTAAAAAATATTTTCCCGGTCTTGTACCCGTTATTTCAACCGCAATGGACTCTTTTCTCAATACGGCAGGTATCAGACGGCTATCGGGATAACCTGTACGCTTTATTGTGTCACCCACTTCATAAGATATATTGCTGTTTTCATACTCCAATTCAATATTCTTTATATTATTTAAAGCAGACTGATAACTGAATTTTCTGAATGCCTCACAAATCTCATTATATGCTTTTTCAGGCTCTTTGTCAAACGAAACAATGAACAGTGTTTCATCATGACAACGCTCACTTGAATCACTGTCCAATAAAACAGGAACAATCAAACGCTCTATTTTAAACATGATGTTTTGGGCGTAGATACACAATGCTGTTGTATAGTTGAATACAGACTGAAAATTCGGATAAAGTTTTGTAAAAGCAGTCAGTACGTTTACTTTGCCGATTATTTTATCTTCAAAATCTTTTTCTTCATTTTCGGGATCCGTTACTGAAAAACTATTAACTCCATTGTGTTTAAATATGAGCCTGTCTTTTTCAAGGATAAACTTTGCATTTTCCGCAGACATATCATCTGCATTTTTTATCAGGTCATAAATAAACTGTGCTTTTTCGGCAGGCTGATTAACAGCAATCGCCTGCAAATCTCTGACAGCAAATTTTTTCATCATGTCGGCTATTGCAGTTCTGTCTTTCTGCAATGCTTCAAAATAAGCTTTTTCTGTATTATTCATAATTCAAACTCCTTTATGAGAATTTTTAAATCACCGTAGTTACTATCAACCGTGACTATCTGATTGAATTGGAATTTGTCAAATAGTCAATCATCATATAACGGTAAGCCAATCTGAACAAATCCAAACCGCTGTTTTCAGATTCGTATTCTTATCAATTTTTCCCAGTCTTTACCGCTGCCTTGTAACCCTGCTTCAAAATCAGTTTTTCATCATCAACACAAATAATCCTTATGTCTTTGCCTCTTATAAAAAACTTTTCGATTTAGTTATACACCTATGTCCAACAAATGTCAAATCTATTTTTGATATAATGTCGAATTGCACAATTCAAAAAATATTTTATTGTTAAAAAGGGAGAAAATTTGCTTTTTATACCATTTTGATACAAATTCATTGGACATAATATGTTACAATGAATAACAGAAGGCGAATTACTCTCCCATAATTTGTCCTTATATTATTTGTAAAAGGTGGTTATAGAAACAAACAAAAGAATTCACAGTAGTCTGCCCTGTATTTATTGTCTGATGGAACAGTTGATTATTGCCATATCAGAATAAAAATGATTGGAGTGATAATATGTTAAAGTTTAAAAATATTTTCGATAGAAGAAAAAAGAAAGTAAGTATCATTTTCAAAAGCGTGGCAGGAATTATTCTTCTGCTTACTGTATTTTCACTTATTGTCAGCATAATAGGATATAACAGCTTTACAGATGCTTTACTCTCGCAGTATGCAGACGGAGCTTTCCGCACCGCTGAAACCGCAGCTATGGAACTTGACATTAATAAAATGGAAGAATATGTCCAAAGCGGAGGAATAACGGGAAAATATCAAACGGCATTGGATTCTATGGAAAGACTGTGCAATTCCTCGGGAGCGACATTTATATATGTGATACGTCCCGACCTTACGGATTATGCACATATCACATTTCTGTTTTCCACCATTAACGAAAACAGTGATTATACACGTTATGAATTCGGCTATGTCCGTGAAACGACAAATGATGAATACCGTGAAAAATACCGTATGCTTTATGAAGGAAAATCGGAAAGAGAACTTGTCATACGGGATAAAGGCTATATCGAAACAGACGCACATATCACAGCTATGATACCTTTGAAGAATGGCGGAAAGACAACCGCAATTTTATGTGTTCAGCGTCAGATGGACATTATGGTAAATGTCCGTAATTCTTATATCAACAAGATACTTTTTTTGATGATAGGCTTGGTTATATTTGTTATTTTGGGGCAGACGATATATTTGCATACGGTATTTTTAAAACCAGTCCGAAAAATTACAGAGGAGTCGAGCCGTTTTGCAAAGGAAAATACCATTCCCGAAAACAAACTGACAAAAGTTATCCACAATAATGATGAAATAGGTATTCTTGCGGATTCTATTGACAAAATGGAAGAAAAGATAGTAAAATATGTTAGTGACCTTACCCATATTACAGCGGAAAGGGAACGTATCAATACCGAACTTTCACTTGCAACACGCATACAGGCAAGTATGCTTCCCAATATATTTCCGCCTTTCCCGAACAGAAAGGAATTTGATATTTATGCCTCAATGACACCTGCAAAGGAAGTAGGCGGTGATTTCTATGACTTTTTCTTTACGGATGATGACCACCTGTGCATGATTATTGCAGACGTTTCGGGAAAAGGTGTTCCGGCTGCTCTGTTTATGATGGCATCAAAGATTATACTGGCAAATTACGCTAAAATGGGTAAGACTCCTGCCGAAATACTGACAACTGCAAATGCTGCAATATGTGCAGGCAACCATGAGGATATGTTTGTAACCGTCTGGCTTGGTATTCTTGAAATATCCACAGGCAGGCTGACCGCCGCAAATGCGGGACATGAATATCCGGCAATAAAAAAAGCCGGCGGAAATTTTGAACTTTTCAAAGACAAGCACGGATTTGTGATAGGTGGAATGGCAGGACTGAAATACAAGGAATATACCATTGATATGAAACCCGGCTCAAAGCTGTTTCTTTATACCGATGGTGTACCCGAGGCGACAGACAGCGAAAATCAGCTTTTTGGCAATGAACGAATGATCGCTGCTCTGAATGAAAAATCAGACGGAACACCTCAGAAAATATTAGAAACTGTCAGAAGCTCTGTTGATGCCTTTGTAAAGGATGCAGAGCAGTTTGACGATCTGACGATGCTTTGTCTGGAATACAAGGGGTGAATCTATGGAAGAGAAAAAAGTATTTCGTTTCAGGACAAATGCAGATGTAAATGAATTGCAGGGTGTTCTGGATTTTGTGAATGAGTGTATGCAAAATACCGACTGCCCTCCCAAGACAATGATGCATATAAATGTCGCAGTAGAAGAAATTTTCATAAATATCGCTAATTATGCCTATTCAGACAAAATGGGAGAGGTTTTCATTGAGGTTGAGATAGCCAACGAAACCAAAACTATAATAATAACCTTTATTGATAGTGGAATTAAATTTAATCCGCTTGCAAAGCCTGAACCAGATGTAACACTTTCTGCAAAGGAAAGACAAATTGGCGGTCTGGGTATCTTTATGACCAAGAAGTTTATGGATGAAGTGTCCTATGAATACAGGGACAATCAGAATGTGTTTACTATGAAAAAAATATATAAAACCGCCTTTTAAAAAATATCAGCGTGGTGTTTCAGTCAAGGAGTCCAAAAAAGCCCGAAAAATTTCCTTTTCGGGCTTTTTACTTTATCTGCCAAAAGATTAACAAAAAAATTGTCTATGAAACAATGCCTTGAATGTTTGATTAAGTGGATATTCTTCAAAAATCACTCGATTGTAAGAATTTCATTGAAGCCTGTTATCTCAAATACTTCCATAATAGGTTCGCTGACATTTTTGATTTTCACGGAACCCGTATCATCCATTTTTTTCTTAGCAGAAAGCAGCACTCTGAGTCCTGCCGAAGATATATATTCCAAATTTTCCATGTCTATCACAAGTTCTTCTACACCGCTGATGTTTTCGTTAACGGCTTTTTCCATTTGGGGGGCGAACGTTGTATCAAGTCTGCCTGCAATTTTCAGTGTGAGTTTCTTTCTCTCTTTTTTAATTTCGATTGTCATGATTATCTTCTCCTTAAAAATATTTTTTCACTCAGCATAAAGCACGCTGATTTATAAATAATTATACCGTTTTATACAACAATCTGTCAATGGTAAATTTCATAAAACGCCGTACTGATTATATTTATATTCTTTCACGTTTCATATGCAGTGTATTTTTTTACTTTATCCAAATAACAATACAAGTTATCTGTACAATGAGATTTACAATTTTCGGCTACAATGTAAGTTAATTTACATTTTGCACGGAAGCTGTAAGTTACTTTACATTTCGCCAGTAAACTGCAAATTGTTTTTACACGCTGTTTGTATTATGATAGAATCACCGAAAGGGAAAAAACAAAAAATTGAAATATCAAGGAGATAATCATTATGAAAAAGACATCTGTAAAAATAAAGACAATCGCAGCAATTCTGGCAGCCGTTTGTACTGTATCTGCAGGAGCAGCAGTGACTGTAAGTGCATTATCGGACAATATAGACACAAATACAGCCGTTTCCGTGAAAAAAGCGGAGAATTTTGAAATTGTACTCAAAGGCTGTGACTGGAATTATTCTGCCGACAGTCTGAATGCTGTCATAAGCTGTGATTTCGACTATGCCACCAAGACGGCAAAGTTTATTGCAACCGGCAAGACAAAAGGCGTTACCAATGCCGTTTTCAAAACAAAGAATGATGACGGCACATGGAATCACTTTGAAGTAAAACTGATTGTTGACGACAACCTCAATGTCAGCACTGAAACAGAAGTAAAGACAGAGCTTCCTGCTGAAAAAGAAACTTCAAAGCCTGATACAGACGAAAAAAAAGCTGAAATAAAGACAGGTAAGCCCTGCACGATGGATTTTTACGGCTGTGACTGGAACTACTCCGCCGACAGCCTTAATGCAAAAATAACCTGTGAATTTGACTACACCGCCAAGACAGCAACGTTTATTGCAACCGGAGTAAAGGCAGGTACAACCAATGCTGTTCTCAAACTCAAGAATGCAGACGGCAAATGGTATCATGTTACAGTCATTTTCACTGTAGATGATAACCTTGATGTAACCGGCAAGGTAACAGACATTTCACTCTTATAAAAAATAAAAAGCAACAGTTTCAAATCTGAAGAAAACTGTTGCTTTTTATATTTATTGACTTGTTGGGAGAGCAGTACATCAGAGATTATTGGAAAGGTAAACGATTACAACCATAAGAATAATGACAAGAATCCATGTCACAATAATCGCAGCATGAGTTTTCCACTCTGAAACGAGAGCAGCAATAAATTCTCTGATAAAGGCATTTATCCAGAAATATCTTTTTGTTTTTGCTCCTACGCCTTCAGCTTTGATTCCCTGACGGGAAGCAAAAACTCCCGAACGGAATACATGATAATTTGTTGTTGAAAAAGCGATTTTGGGATTATCATTTTTTGTATGCTCACGGATAAGCTCCATGGAATTTCTGAGATTTTCATAAGTATTCTGAGATTGGTTTTCCGCAAGTATGCTGTTTTCGGAAATGCCAATCGACACAAGGTAATTTTTAATTGCGTCTGCTTCGGCAATTACCTCATCATTTCCTTTTCCGCCCGAAGGAATGAATGTAATGTCTTTTCCGACAGCATTTTTCTGCATTTTTGCAAACTCGACAGCCCTGTCTGCCCTGCTTTTCAGAAGATTCGTCAAAGTGCCGTCTTTTTTTATCTGACAGCCGAGTATCAATATATAATCTTTATCGAATGAGGGAATTTTCCGTGCTGCTTTTGTTGATAAAATGATAGTGCCTGTTAAAATACATTCAAAATATGCCGTTACTGCAAGAATGGTATTTTCAACAAACAATTCAATATACAATGCAATACCGCCTTGATTATGCACATCTACAATAGTTGTCTGCCATTGCAAAAATTCACTGAGAATCATCGGAAAAACAGTCCCCACACAAACCATTATGCCCAAGATACAGCCAAGCATATTTTTCCAGTTGCGTCCTTCGTTTCTCATAAGCTGAATATTGCTGGCAGTTACCAGAATAAATGTAATGAATGCAGCAGGCAGCACCAGAATAGAAAAAAACGTTGCAGAGCCCAATAACATATTGACAGAACCTGTAATTCCCTCATTGATACTCCCAAGCAAAAGAAGCTGTTCGACAAACAAAATTATGAGAAATATCACAAAACCGATATTTCTGACATTGCTGTATTGATAAAGGTCACGGTGCAGTTCTTTCTTTATGCGTATCAATAAACCGGTGATAAGTACGGCAAGAAAAATAATAATAGCTGCCGAAACACTCCAGCTTCCCGTACTCCTCCCAAAAAAGTTTCCTTCGGTTATTATGCCGAATGTATGAACATAAATGGATTGGGCATAAAAGACAGATTCAGAATCATCTGTTTCCCGAACATCTATGAATGCCTTGCCGGGAGATGCTGACTCCAATGTAATATAGAGTTTCTCATTTTGAATATGCGATTCTATGACTTTCAATATTTCTTTGTCCTGCTCAACAGCGATAGTCAGTTTATCGACACTGCCATTGTATCCGTTAATATCTTTTTCTATCACATACCTGTTTCCCACAGCTATATTATATACAAGGCAGAGCAGTATCAAAACAGCCGTAAAAATAATATAAAATGTCTTTTTCATAATTTTTTCCTTTTGTTTTCAAATATTTTTTCTATATTCTCATCAAATAAAGAAATCTGTTTCACCATATTTTCACATGACTGTGAAAAGCCGTTCTGTACCCATCTTTGAATGACAGCAAGAAATCCGCTTGAACGATAACAGCATATATAGGCAATGTCTTCACTGTCTATGGAAATACCGAGTTTTTCGCTGTATATTTTCTTGAATATCCCTTCAATGATATGGCTCAGTTTATCCCTGAGCTTGTTAGTGGAGTTTGGACTGAATACCATATCGAAAGTGACACGATTATTGTAAATATAAGTGACAAGCTCTTTAAAAAACTCATCAGACGGCTTGTCGGCAAGCTGTAATGTAATCAGTCCGATATTTGTCAGCAATTCATTTTCGATTTTATCATAAAGGTCATAGACATCAAGATAATATTTATAGAACGTGACACGGCTTATATCTGCCTTATCGACAACTTCCTGTACCGTAATTTTACGCAGTTCCTTTTCTTTCAAAAGCTCTGAAAATGCCTGAAATATTGCTTTTTTGGTTTTCAGTGTACGGCGGTCCGGTGATTTGGCTTCACTCATTCAATTTTCCTCCCTGTGCTTTTTTCATAATGTCAATTATATCAAATTTACGTCTTCAATGCAATACATTTCGAGAATAGATTGCAAATTGTTTTTACTCGGAATTTGCGTTATTATAGAATCACCGATTGGCAACGAACATATCTTTACGCCTGTTGCCAAGTCTTACACACTGCCTGCAGTAAACCACCTTTCCTATGTGAAAGCAGTCTGCACAAGTTATTATTTCTTCTTCCATTATTCCAAACTTTCCTTAAAATCATTTTCTTTTTCTTATCCGATTGTACCTATAAAGTTTCAATCTTACAGGCAATATAATGATAAACGAACTGATACTAACAACTGTCGAAAAGCCTGTAAAAAACTGCAATATCTCCGACTGGAAAAACACTTGCAAAGATGTCAGCAAAAATATGATTATGTTCGAGATAAGATTTATCCAGAAAACGATATAATGCCATTTTACAATGTCTTTTCTGAAATCCCAGAAAGTGAATTTGATAAAAAAGTTTGCCTTATTTTTCTTTCGTCTGTTTCTCAATGTTTTTTTACCGCAGTTAAATTCAACATCATCAGACAAACAAACATCAAAAGGTATATGTGTTATCAAAACATATAAAATGAAAGCAAACCAAGTACCAAATAATATCAGCAGTTTATCCATAAATTTCCCCCTTTCATCTTCTAAAATATATTTCAAATACCTGTATTTAGGCTTGTATCCATCAATATTGTATGATAAGGTACAAGGCTACCAGGAATGCAATGCATGAAGCAAGGAAAATAATGTGTTTTTTCTTCTGCTCCCAGAGCAAGCCTATAAATTCACGCAGAAA
>DBXL01000050.1 GCA_002309275.1 Ruminococcaceae bacterium UBA1213
CAGGCAACGGACAATTCTCCGTTGAAGATGGTGTTATCAATTATCAGGTGGAATTTCCCGGAAGTTATACGTTGACTGTTTCGGACGGTAAAGGCAAATATGCCGATGTCAGTACAAGTTTTGTTATCTCGACAGATGATATGCCCGTACAGTTTGACGGCGAAAAATTAGTTCCTGCCGACAGTGCTTCACAAGAGGATTTTGACGCATTTATCAGAAATATATCCGCTGTAACGGTTGATGAAAAAACTTATTCTGCATCAGGCAGGGGCGGTGTAAAAATCATTTCAAATGACGGCACTGTTATAGAAGATGCCTCTGCAAGAGGTACGGCAGTATTTGAGGAATACAAAACATACGATATGACCGTGAATGCAGTCGGATATAACAACCCCATTTCTTTTTCGTTCACAAAGTCACTTATATACGGTATTATGAATGTCCCCTACGGTGAATTTTACAAAGGCGAGGGCATTGACGGCGTGGACACCGTTTCTTCTGCTACAACAAACAAATGGAAAAATGAAAATCTTGTCAAAGGCACCTATTCCGTTGAAACCGAAAATGGCGGAGGTGATATTTTGGGTGTAAGATACTATGTCGCACTTTCCAAAGCAACTTTTGATGCTCTCGGTGAAAATAACTACAATTTTGAACCTGTTGAAGAAATTCCGACTGCATATAAACTTATCACGATTGAAAATGATGAAGTTGTATTCTCAAATGTAGTCGGCGATACAACAGAAGAACAAAAAGAAGTTTCTCTGTCAACCGAAATGGCATGGGGTGACTATGTGCTTGATGTAAGCGGTCTGAACAATTCGGGCGGTACATCTGATTTCGGCACGATTTACGGTGTTATTCTCGAAACGGCAGAGGGCGATAAATACGGTATGCGTCATCTTGAAAATATCTGGAGAGATGAAATTGCATGGTCATCCGGCATTAAAAAGAGTGAACCGCACGGCAATATTTTTAAATACGAACAGTATGTCGGCTTGATGGGACAGACTCTTACGGGAATAACATTCATTACCGAAACAGGTTATCACACCGTACCCGTCAATATCTATATCCCTGTAAAATTCGAGAATACCGTTGAAATTGCCGATTGCAGTATCAAAGATATTGCAACGACTTTTACAACAACAGGTTTCCCCGAAGATTACGAAAAGACTTATTTTGTTTCAGGTAACGGACAATTCTCGGTTGAAGATGGCACTATCAATTATAAAGTGCAGTTCCCCGGTTCTTACAGCCTTGAAATTTCAGACGCTAAAGGCAAATATGCAGCTGTCAATACATCTTTTGTTATCTCAACAGATGATATGCCTGCAAAGTTTGACGGCGAAAAATTAATTCCTGCCGACAATGCTTCACAAGAGGATTTTGACGCATTTATCAGAAATATATCCGCTGTAACGGTTGATGAAAATACTTATTCCGCAAAGGGAAAGCGTGGATTGAAACTCATTAATGATGACGGTACAATTATAATTGACGCTGTTTTCAGAGATGTTCCTGTATTTGCAGAGGATAAGCCTTATCATATCGCAGTCACTGCAACAGGCTACAACAATACACTTGAATTTGTCTTGAATGACGACACAAAGCAAGAGGAAAGTTCCGAACCGTCAGAAATTTCAGAAGTATCGGAAATGTCGGAAATATCCGAAAATTCCGAAAAATCCGAAGTTTCACAGGTTTCCGAAATATCGCAAATATCCCAAAACAGCGAAGTTTCACAGATTTCGGAAATTTCCCCAAATTCACAGACAAGCACAAATGACAATAACAACAATTCCAATGCGAATTCTAATTCAAATGCAGTCAATACAGGTTCAGCCGATTTTGCATTGACGGCAGTTTTAATGGCAGTCATATCGGCATTGGCAACAATATTCTCTTTCAAAAAGAAAAAGTACAACTGATTTTCTTCTCTCTTTCAAACCCCTTAAAAAACAGCTTTCCGACTGTTGAAACTTTCGGAAAGCTGTTTTAAATTCACACAAAGGAGATATTTCCATATGACATTTGCAGTATGTCTTGCGGTCACGATGTTGATATGCCTGACTTGTGACAAGGCTATTAAAAAATATCCGCATTTTTTCTATATCGGGGCGGCATTGTTATCCGTTGCCACTTATTGTATCAATGAATTTGTGGAAGTACGGACATTACCGACTTTTGCAAGAGATTATCTTGTGCCCGTTCTGACAAATGCCCTTTTGGCAACGTCTTTCTGGACGTTAGTAATGTTTACAGGTGCATTGAAAAACGGCTCGAAACTCATTAAAAAACTCATGCCTATTCGTGGAGAGCTTTCCATCATATCGGCACTTTTAACAGTCGGACACATCATCATTTACGGCATAACCTACTTGAAAAGACTGTTTTCGGGCAGAAATCTGACATTTGATTTCATACTTTTCGTCATAGTCGCATTGATACTTGTGCTGATAATGACACCTTTAACAGTAATTTCCGTAAAGAAGATACGGAAAAGATTCAAGGGCAAAACCTGGAAAAATATACAAAGATTCGCCTATATCTTTTACGCTATGATATATCTTCATGTAATACTCGTGTTATGGTCAAAGGTACAGCGTGGCGATATGATGAAATATATTGATTTGGCAGTATATACAGTAATCTTTATTGCATACCTTGCTATGAGAGTGAGAAAATATTATCTTCTCCGAAAGAAACCGCAGTCATTCAAAACAGCAACTGCCATATCAACAGCAGGATTTTTGACTTGTACAGCAGCAATATGTATATGTGCCTTTCCGTTTGCAAAGATGAATGAGAACGGTGCAGTTGAAGTCGTGAAAATTTCGTCATCTTCTCAGATTTCCATAACACAAAAAAGCGAAAATTCTGTTATATCCGAAATATCCGAACCCGAAAGCATACAGGAAAATACTGAAATTCCCATTGTTTCAGAAACAAC
>DBXL01000183.1:0-3505 GCA_002309275.1 Ruminococcaceae bacterium UBA1213
GCACATTGCACACTGCACATTGCACATTGCACATTGCATATATTCCTCATTTCTCATTCCTCATTCCTAATTTCAATTTGATGTTTTCGGTATCAAGACCGAGTTTGTGAAGTGCGGATTGAGTTGTACTTTGAGTGACATAATTTTCTATGGCGGTAAGGTCGAATTTTCCGTTAAAGCCCGACTGATACAGCGAAAAACCGAATCTTTCACCGACACCGCCGTTTTTTATTCCTTCTTCAAAAAAGAAGATATTTTTATAATGCAATGCGATTTCAATAGCCTTTTCGGAAAAAGGCTTGATTTGATTAAGTTTCAGTATGCATATTTTTTTATCAAGTTCCTCTCTTGCGGTGCAGACATCTGAAAAAGTTCTGCCGTAGGTGATGATTAAATCATCACTGTCAGCGTCGCCGTAAAGGCTGTACGGCTCGGCAGACGGCTCAAAATTATCGGGCAGATAGTTTTCACTTCCTCTTGGGTATCTCACGGCAACAGTGCCGTTTGTATGATAAATCGCCTTGTCAAGCATGAGTTCCAGTTCTCTGAAGCTTGCGGGGGCATAGACCGTCACATTGGGAATGGTATTCAAAAAGGCAACGTCAAAAATTCCCTGATGGGTTTCACCGTCTTCACCGACAATGCCTGCACGGTCTATGGCAAGGACAATATGAAGGTTCTGCAAAGCCCCATCATGTAAAATCTGGTCATAGGCTCTCTGTAAAAAAGTGGAATACACGGCAAAAACAGGTATAACATTTCCGGCAGCAAGTCCGCCTGAAAATGTAACGGCGTGTTCCTCGGCAATTCCGACATCAAAAAATCTGTCTTTATATTTTTTGGAAAATTCCTCAAGCCCCGTACCTGATGACATGGCGGCTGTTACCGCACATATTCTTTTATCGTTTTCGGCAAGACTGCAAAGGTGTTTTCCCAATATATAGGAATAGCCTTTTGCGGAACTTTTCGGCTCACCTGTATCAATGTCAAAGGAAGAAATGCCGTGAAAGGCTTTTGGATTTTTTTCGGCAAATTCATAGCCTTTTCCCTTTTTCGTGCAGACGTGCACCAATACAGGACCTTTTTTTCTTTTAGCGGCTTCAAGAGCCGTTACAAGCTGAGGAATATTATGTCCATCAAAAGTGCCGTAGTATGTAAAGCCCATTTGCTCAAATATATTGTTCCTGTGTCCGAAGAATTCATCTCTCACCCAGTCTTTTAATTTTTTCATAGTGTTGGCAAGAGGTTTTCCAATGACAGGGATTTTGGCAAGAGTTTCCTGCACTCTTGATTTAGCGTCAAGATAAGAGGGCTTTATTCTTGTCTTGGTGAGGTATTTCGCCATAGAGCCGACATTTTTTGAAATGGACATTTTATTGTCGTTGAGAATGACAATGAAATTTTTCTTGTATCTGCCGGCATTATTCAGACCTTCATAAGCAAGACCGCCTGACAAGGCACCGTCACCGATAACGGCGATTGTATAGTGATTGTCTTTTGAAACGTCGCCTGCACAGGATATTCCGAAAGCGGCAGAAATAGAAGTACTGCTGTGACCTGTATCAAAGCTGTCATAGGGACTTTCATTTCTTTTGGGAAAGCCTGAAAGACCATTTTCCTTGCGAATGGTGTGTATCTGATTTTTACGCCCTGTAATAATTTTATGAGCATAGGATTGGTGTCCCACGTCCCAGACAATCTTGTCAACAGGCATATTGAAAACTTTGTGTATAGCGAGGGTGAGTTCGACTACACCCAAATTGGAAGCCAAATGACCGCCGTTTTCCGAAACGGTTTCAATTAAAACGGTTCTTATCTCATCGGCAAGTTCATTCAGCTCATACTCTGAAAGATTTTTAATATCCGTCGGAGAGTTAATATTATCTAAAATTTTATCTGACATTTTAAACTACTCCAAAACAATCGTTTTGAATTATTATACTATAATATTCGGATTTATGCAATTATTTTTTTCTGTCACGGAGATAGTATGCAAAATTTTTAAGTTCCTCTGTATTCCCGTGAAACTCTGCAAGGCATTCAACGGCTTTTTCCGTAAGTTCACCGCTTATTTTTTGACATTCCTCAAGCCCTAAAAGAGATACATAAGTAGATTTATTGTTTTCAAAGTCACTTCCGACAGGCTTTCCGAGAGTTTCTGTATCTGATGTTACGTCAAGAATATCATCAACTATCTGGAAAGCGATACCGATATTTTCGGCATAGTCTTTAGCAGCTTGAATTTGTTCATCAGTTGCCCCCGCTGATATGCAGCCCATGACACAAGCGGCAGCGATTAAAGCCCCTGTTTTTTTCTTATCCATGATTTGCAGGAGTTCAAGAGGAATTTTTTTATTTTCGCTTTCGAGGTCGATAATCTGACCGCCAATCATGCCGACAGCCCCTGCATATTTTGCAAGAGTTAAAGCGACTTTTGCACATTTTTCATAACCGTTGAGGGAAACGGCTTTTTCTGAAAGTGCGGTTTCAAATGCAAGCGTCAAAAGACCGTCACCGCCTAAAAGTGCAGCGGCTTCTCCAAAGACTTTGTGGTTAGTAGGTTTTCCACGTCTTAAATCATCATTATCCATGCAGGGCAAATCGTCATGGATAAGAGAGTAAGTGTGAATCATTTCGACTGCACACGCAAACGGCATGGCATTTTCTTCATTACCTCCGCAGAGTTTCGCAAATTCCAGTACAAGAAAAGGTCTTATTCTTTTACCGCCTGCTGAAAGGCTGTATTCCATAGAGGAAACAACGGTTTTTATGTTGTCATCTGATTCGGGAAGATAAGATAATAACTCCTTTTCAAAGTTCTGCATATCCATTTTTTTACTCCTCCAATTCTGAAATCAAAGTAATTTTCTGTTCGGCATTTTTGAGAGTTTCATAACATTCTTTAGCGAGTTTCGTGCCTTTTTCAAACATCTCAATTGACTCCTCAAGGGAGAGTTTACCGCTTTCCAGCTGTTTAACGGTTTCTTCAAGCTGTGATATAGTTTCTTCATATTTCATTTTCGTGTCCTCCTGTAACTGTACACTTAATATTGCCGTCTGAAAGTACGACTTCTATATTATCATTTAAATTCACCTGTGAAATGCTGTTGATAATATGTCCGTCTTTTTTGGTGACGGAATAGCCCCTTGCAAGAATTTTCAGAGGGCTTAATGCATCAAGTTTAGCCGTGAGTTCGGCAAATTTTTCTTTTTCGGCAGACAGCTTTTTTAAATAAATCCCGTTGATTTTTTCATTGAGTACGTCAAGTTTAATTTGTCTGTTTTTGATGATGTCATCGGGATTTTTAAGCACTCTTGCATTTGCCGTTTTTTCATAACGCTGAAATTCAAATTGAATGCGTTTTTGCATTTCAGCAGACATTTTATTTAAAAAGTTTCCTGTTTCAAAAAGCATATTGTCTGTTGTCACAGCGGAAACAAGTTCAGCAGCAGCAGACGGTGTAGAGGCTCTGACATCTGCCACAAAATCGCATATCGTGAAATC
>DBXL01000183.1:3565-4377 GCA_002309275.1 Ruminococcaceae bacterium UBA1213
TTCGTCATTGAATGCCCATAAATCCTCGATAGAGCCGCCGCCTCTGCCGATAATAATAACATCTGCACATTTAAGGCGATTGAATTTTTTAACGGCATTGGTTAAGTCTTGTGCAGAATTTTCGCCCTGCACGAGTACGGGACATAGGATAATTTCACCTATGGGATAACGTCTTTTTAAAATAAGCATAATATCCTGAACAGCCGCCCCTGTGGGAGAGGTAATGACACCGATTTTTTCAGGGAATTTCGGCAAGGGCTTTTTATGTGACATATCAAACAAGCCTTCATTTTGGAGTTTATTTTTCAACTGTTCATAGGCTAAATTCAAAGCCCCTGCACCGTCAGGATACATTTCCTCTGCATTGATTTGATAAGAGCCTGTTTTCTCATAGAGAGTGACACTTCCACGCAAAATGACTTTCATGCCGCTTTGTGGAGTGAATTTGAGAAAATTGGCTTTATTCGCAAACATGACGGCTTTTATTGTGCATTGATTTTCGTCTTTGAGAGAAAAATAAATATGTCCTGTGTAGTGGATAGTAAGATTGGAAATTTCGCCTTTTAAATAAATATATTTCAGTTTGCCGTCACTTTCCAGAATTGATTTGACATATTTATTCAACTGTGAAACGGTTAATACTGTACTCATTGGAACACCTCTATTTTTAATTGACCGTCTTGAGCGTCAGGCAAATCATAGCCCAAGTGCAGACAGGCGGCTTTTGTGATACATCTTCCACGAGGAGTTCTGTTTAAGAAGCCTATCTGCATGAGATACGGCTCAATGACATCTTCAATGGTAACGGCTTC
>DBXL01000031.1:0-2869 GCA_002309275.1 Ruminococcaceae bacterium UBA1213
ATTGACAAAAAATTTAAAATATTATACAATGATTTTATATAAATTGATTTCAGGAAAGGGAGTTATGAAATGATAACTTTTGAAGCGAAAATAAAAGACCGTATAGTAAGAATGTATGCAGGCTATCCCATGAAGAATGCGGCAGGGGCTATATTCAAGACTCTTACACAGATTTGCAATGAAACAGATGCCGATATATTTAATGATAAATTTGTAATGAATTTTGGCTGGTCATTCTTCTTTATGAGTGAGAGAAAAGATGATAACGGCAATGTTTTTTATGTAGTGCAGTCAAGCGATTACAGAAAGAATCCCATGACAGACAAAACAGATGATATTACTCTCTCTCTGCTTGCACAGAATATGCAGGTTGAAACAGTAAGAGTTGCCAATGTCCAGCCGGAAGCCGCAACTTTTAAAGATACCATTCTTGTTCTGAAAGAAGCTATGAATGCTTCTGATGTATATATGAATAGAACAGAGCCCGCCAAAGCAGGTGATTCCGGCTGGTATTTCGGACTGCTCAATGATCCTAATGAAGAAAATCATAAATCAGATGATTATGTAAGACTTCCTTCCTATGAGCTTTTCAAATTCCGCTCGGAGGCGATAAGAGTTTTGGAAATGCCTGTGGGTACTGTTGCGGTGTTCCATGATAACGCAATGACAGCACTCGTTGACGGTGAGGACAAACCACTTAAATTTACCACTGAGGAAGAAAGAAAAGTGGCTGCCGAAAAGAGCAGAGCTGAATTTGAAGCAGAAGTTGCCGCCGCAAAAGCAAGGGCTGAACAGGCTAAAGCTGATACACAGGTTGCTGACGAAACTAAAAAAGATTGATATGTATAAATTGATAAAACAAATCGGAAAAGCGAGGCGTGGCGAAATAACCACGCCTCATGGTGTTATACAGACACCGGCATTTATGAATGTTGCAACCTGCGGTGCAATAAAAGGGGCTGTATCTGCCCTTGACTTGAAAAATTTACGCTGTCAGGTGCAGCTCTGTAATACCTATCACCTGCATTTAAGACCGGGTAATGAAAATGTTAAAAAACTCGGCGGTCTTCATCAATTTACACGCTGGAACGGTCCTATATTGACCGACAGCGGCGGCTTTCAGGTATTCTCACTTGCAAACCTCAGAAACATTAAAGAGGAAGGCGTAACTTTTGCCTCTCATATAGACGGGCATAAAATTTTTATGGGACCTGAGGAAAGTATGCAGATACAGTCTGATTTAGGCTCGACTATCGCTATGGCATTTGATGAGTGCATAGAAAATCCCGCTGAATACAGCTATACAAAGAATTCCTGTGACAGAACTTACAGATGGCTCTGCCGCTGTCAGAAAAAAATCCAGGAACTCAATTCCCTTGAGGATACCATTAATAAACAGCAAATGCTGTTTGGTATCAATCAGGGCTCTACATACGACGACCTGAGAATTGAGCATATGAAACGTATCAGTGAACTTGACCTTGACGGCTATGCAATAGGCGGACTTGCCGTAGGAGAATCTGCACAGGAAATGTATCATATTATTGACGTTGTAGAGGAGTATATGCCGAAAGACAAGCCCCGTTATTTAATGGGGGTAGGCACGCCTGTCAATATACTTGAAGCCGTACATCGTGGAGTGGATATGTTTGACTGTGTCATGCCGACAAGAAATGCCCGTCATGCGAATGTCTTTACATGGCACGGCAGAAGAAATATGATGAATGAAAAATATACTCTTGACGAAAATCCCCTTGATACAGAATGTGATTGCCCTGTATGCCAAAACTTTACGAGAGCATATATCCGACATCTTTTTAAAAGCGGTGAAATGCTTGCCATGCGCCTGTGTGTCATGCATAACGTATATTTTTACAATACACTTCTTATGAGAATAAGGGAATGTATAGAAAATGATACATTTGAGGAATTTTATCAAAAATATGTGCCTGTCCTTGATAAAAGAATTTAAATAACACTTGCAGACACTGTAAAAGCGTGTTATAATTGACTTGTTATTTTTTAAAAGGAGAGGAAGAAAATGTATTCTGGTATTCTTGACACGGCAGCGGCAAGTGCTGAAAATGCACAGGCAAACACCTGGCAGATGGCTATTACTTTGGGCATATGGGTGGTAGTAATCGTAGCGGCGTACTTTCTGTTTATATTTCCCCAGAGAAAAAAACAAAAACAGGAAGAAGAACTCCGCAATAATATTGAAATCGGTGATGATGTTACTACAATAGGCGGTATTGTCGGCAGAGTAATTGCTGTGCGTGATGATGATGAAACTATCATAGTTGAAACGGGCAGCGACAAAACTCGTATGAGATTTAAAAAATGGGCTATATCGTCAGTGGATACCCCAAGCAAACAGCCTAAAAAAGATGATACTAAAAAGTCCGATAAAGAAACGAAAAAAGACAAGACAAAGAAATCTGAGGAATGATTATGGAAAAAGGTGCATTGAAGTCATGCGGATATTATGAAAGAGGCGGCATGAGCGGTGGAAAATATATTGCAAGAGTTGCCCTGAACGGTGACGGCAGGATTATATTTGACCTCGAAAAGCAGGAGTGGTTTAGTCTGCCTGTTATCGAAAAGCATATGGAGATTTCAGCCGAGAAATTTGCCGAACTTGAAAAAACGCTTGAAAAGTATGATTTCAGCGAACCGCATGATGACTCCCTGAAAAAGTTCAGGGTACTTGATGCCCCGTCAGTTTCGGTTTCCGTCAATTATCAAAATATATCTTTCGGTATCTCAAAAACAGATAGTTCTATGAATAACTTATCCGCTATCGGAGATATAAGAGATTTTTTCGACAGTCTTTCAAACTAAAAAAACTCCCTGTTCCATGCGAACAGGG
>DBXL01000031.1:2916-13918 GCA_002309275.1 Ruminococcaceae bacterium UBA1213
ATCTTTTTCTCTGAGGGTATCAAGAAATTTTTTTCTCTGCTTTTGCAGACGTTCTATTGCATGGCTGTCCATTTTAAGCATTTTCTGTTCAATTTTCTTTCTTCTCTCATTGATGAGATATTCCAGTCTGTCAATATCCTTTCCGCTGTCGGAGAGTTTGATTATTCTCAGTTCCAGCCTGTCGAGCAGGTCCTCTTCATCGAATAAATTGAATTTGCCCCAATGTGTACTGTTCTCGGCTGTTTCTATCAGGTCACTTTTATTATAGTCGTTATTCGTTACATTTTCATATATTTCATCAGCAAGCTTTGATTTAAAAATCTCCGTATCGTCACCGAATACCCACTCCAATTCTGCTTGTATGCCCCTTGCAGAACGGTTGTATGAATTTTTATACTGCAATTTTTTCTGTTTCTGGGGAGTGATGACATCTTTTTCTGTCGGGTAGGGCGGCTTTAAGCCTGCATCTCTCAATGCGAGAGTGACTGTCATTCTGACTGCACCGCTGTTTAAAAACTCCGTTTCACCGTATTTTTTCAAGAGGTCGTTGACCTCTCCTATATGTTCTGTGAAATAAAATTTAATTCCCTTTTCGGCATACTGCTTATACATCATTACAAGCTTATCTGCCGCTGCAATATCTATACTGCCTACTGCACGGGCATCTATGATTATATTTTTCGTTTCATCTGTAACAGCATTTTCAATGTCACTTTCAAACGTGTCTATATTGGCAAAAAACAGATTGCCGCTGAAACGGTATATAATGGTATTTTTTATGGGCATGGCTTCGGTATTTCTGCCGAGGGTAAAAAAGCCGTCTTTATTGGGGATAACTCCCATAAATGCACGGGGCGGTGTGACGGCACGGATAACAACCGCTATGAAAGAAAGAACAATTCCTATAATCACTCCCGCAACTGTGCCGAATATAAGCACTCCCAGAAATGCTGCCAAAAATATGTAAAATTCAGGCATACTTGTTTTGAAAAGCCTTTTGGCAACGTGAAATTCACAGGCATTCATCAAAGCTGATACAACGATTGCCGTGAGTATAGGCACAGGCATATATTTTATTACAGGCGTTCCGAAATACAGCACGATAAGCATAGTGATACCTGCCGAAACAGATAACCATTGTGATTTTGCACCGAATTGACGGACTATGCCTGTTCTTGAAACGCTTGCATTGACAGGACAGCAGCCTGCTGCAGCCGCTGCAAAATTGGCTGTCGAGTAGGCTAAAATTTCCCTGTTGGAGTTGAGTTTATATCCGTCTTTTACAGCATTTCCCCTGGAGGCAAGCAGAGATTCCGAAAGTATGACAGCCGCTATACTCATAGATGAAAACAGCATATCTGTTATTATGTCTATATCGGGAATGTACGGCTTGAAATTAAAAATCGGAAATCCTCTTTCGACATCGGGCAGCAGTTTTACACCGTATTTATCCACTTTAAAAACAAGCGTCAAAACAACAGCGGCTATCATCATTATGACAGACATAGGCACTTTTGGAATGAATTTTTTTCCAAGCATGATAATAACTATCGTTGATACTCCTAAAAGTGCCGAAACGGGATTGAATAAATGAAGCTGTTCAATGATATGTCTGATGAGTTCGATTCCCTCACCTGTGCCTGGAGTTCCTCCAAATAATTTCGGTACTTGCATTAATATGATAGTGCAGCAAATTCCCGATACAAATCCTGCCATAACGGATTCTGAAATATACTGCACAATTTTACCTGCTTTCAGAAAGTACAGCAGTAAAAGCCAGCACCCCACCATAAATGCAATCGTTGGAACGGCTGACAGAGCCTGTTCGCTTTCCGGGATAATGCCAAGTGAAGCAATTGCCGCACCTGTGAGAGCTGCAGGAGCGGCATCTACTCCAAATACAAAATCTTTTGAAGTCGTCAAAAGTCCGAATAAAAATATTGGTATCACAGAGCCGTATAAGCCAAATTGCATAGGCAGACCTGCAATTTGTGCATATCCCATTGATATTGGAATAGATACAAGGGCAACTATCACTCCACCGAAAATATCCTTTAAATTTGGTTTTGAACGTATCATAATATCACTTCCCAAGATGTTTTTTTTATTATATCATAAAAATTCCCCTGTGCAAATGAATATACAAAAAATATCGGGGTATCATATTATCAGACCATATATACAGGAGGTTTTTAAAATGACATCAAAAGAGTTGTTTTATATAGAAGACGCTCTGGGACATGAACAGTATTTTAAAACACAGTTCAGTGAAACAGTGAGCCGCATACAGGACAGTGAACTCCGTTCCTTTGCACAGGATATACAAAGACAGCATCAGGAAATATTCCGAAATTTCTATAACTTGCTTTGAGGTGGTAACATGAATGACAGAGATTTAATGGAAAATATGCTTTTGCTTGAAAAAGGCGTGTGTGACCTGTATATGCACGGTACAATAGAATCTTCAAGTGCAGACGTGCATAAAGCCTTTTCCAATTCACTGAATACTGCCCTTGATATTCAGGAAAAAATTTACAGTAAAATGGAAGACAGAGGCTGGTATAAGCCCGAACAGGCAGAACAGTCAAAAATGGACTGTGTGAGAATGAAGTTCGGAAACTGAAAAAAATAGTGTGGTTCTGAGAGTGGAGAGCGGATTTATTTCTGCTTTCCGCTCCTTTATTTTTTGTATTTCAGAAATTTTTTTGTAAAATTGCGGTGTATTTCTTGATTTATGTAAATGCACATGATATAATAAGCAGTATAGTATTTTTTGACGAAGGTGGGATATTATGATAAGCGGTGCTGAAATAATGGTAAAGTGCCTTCAGGAAGAGGGAGTATCAATTCTTTTCGGCTATCCCGGAGCAGTTATCTGCCCGTTTTTTGATAAACTTTATGAAACAGACATAAAAGCAATACTTGTAAGACAAGAGCAGAATGCTGCACACGCCGCAAGCGGTTACGCAAGGGCTACTTCAAAAGTGGGTGTATGCGTTGCCACATCAGGACCGGGTGCTTTGAATATGATAACAGGTATCGCAACAGCTTATATGGATTCTATTCCCATGGTTGCGATAACAGGTCAGGTAAAAAGCGATGTACTTGGCAGAGATGTTTTTCAGGAAGCGGATATTACAGGTGCCTGTGAATCTTTTGTAAAGCACAGCTATCTTGTAAAAGATACGGCTGATTTACCCAGAGTTTTCAAAGAGGCTTTCCATATTGCCAATACAGGCAGACCGGGACCTGTTTTGATAGATGTACCTGTTGACATTCAGCAGGGCGAAATAGAGGAGTTTGTATATCCCGAAAAGGTAAATATTATAGGTTATAAACCAAGCGTGCAGGGACACCCCATGCAGATAAAAAGAGCTGTAGAAGCACTTTTGGATTCCAAAAAGCCTGTGATATGCGTAGGCGGGGGAGTGCTTACATCAGGTGCCAAACCGAAACTCAGAGAGTTTGCCAAATTGACAAATATACCTGTTGTATCTACCATGATGGGTATAGGTGCCATGCCGTCAAATGATGAACGGTATGTGGGAATGATAGGCTCTCACGGTGTAAAAGCTGCCAATAAAACGATAAATGAGGCGGATTTAATTATATTGTGCGGTGCGAGAGTCGGCGACAGAGCCGTATCATCACCCAATCAGGTCGCAAAGAATTCCCGTGTTATACATATAGATATTGACCCTGCCGAGATAGGCAAGAATATGAAAACGACGATTCCAATCGTTGGCGACTTGAAAAATGTTCTTACACAAATGCTTAAAGAGGTTTCATATACTGCCCCGAAAGAGTGGCTTGAAGATATAGCAGGATGGAAGAAAGAATTTGCAAAGCCCCATGTAAAATTTGACGGCTATGTTGAACCCCAGAGTTTTCTTGAAAAGCTGTCCGAAATGCTTGATAAAAAGTCCATTTTGATTGCAGACGTGGGACAAAATCAGATTTGGTGTGCCAACAGCTTTAAAGTATCTGACGGAAGATTTTTCACATCAGGCGGTATGGGTACGATGGGATATTCAGTGCCGGCGGCAGTGGGAGCAAAATTTGCCCGCCCATCAAGAGATGTAGTTGCTGTATGCGGTGACGGCTCTTTCCAGATGTCCATGAATGAGCTGGCAACTATCGCACAGAATCACCTGAATGTAAAAATAATTGTTATGCGTAATACTGTTTTGGGAATGGTGCATGAATTGCAGGACTTTTTCTATGGAAGCCGATATGCTGTAACGGAGCTTGATGAAATGCCGAATTTTGCCAGTATAGCCGCCGCCTACGGTATAGAATCCGCTTTTGTATCTTCCAATGAAGAGGCGGAGATGTATGCGGAAAAAATGCTGAAAAGTGATAAGCCGTTTTTGCTTGTCTGTAACGTGCACCCCAATACACCGTCACGATAAGGAGGAAATTTTATGAAATACACTCTTTCCGTTTTAGTAGAAAATCATGCCGGTGTACTTTCAAAAGTTTCCGGACTGTTTTCAAGACGTGGATTCAATATAGACAGCCTTGCAGTAGGCACAACGGAAGATGAAAATATATCAAGAATAACCATCGTTGCAGACGGTGACGAATATGTGATAGAACAGCTTGAAAAACAGCTTAATAAACTCATTCCCGTTATTAAAGTAAGAACTTTGACAGAGGGAAGTTTTGTAAGCTGTGAACTCTATCTTGTAAAAGTTCGCTGTACAGCAAAGCAAAGGCTTGATATAATGAAAATAGCCGAGCTTATGCAGGCTAAAATAGTTGATGTTGCCCAAAACTCCATTACTCTGCAATTTGCAGATACAAGTGAGAGATTTGACACATTAACGGAACTGTTAAAACCGTATGGTATCCGTGAAATCGTCAGAACAGGCACTGTCGCCATTGAAAAAGACTCTGCTGTTAAAAAATGACGGTCAAGCGAATTTCATAATATATATTTTTTAAACAATTTTTTATGGAGGTCTTTAAAATGCCAAAAATTTATTATGAGGCTGACTGTGACATCAATCAGCTCAATGGAAAAACCGTTGCCATCATCGGCTACGGCAGTCAGGGACACGCTCACGCTCTCAATCTTCGTGACAGCGGCGTAAAAGTAATTATCGGTCTTTATGAGGGCAGCAAGAAGTGGGATCATGTAAAGGAACTCGGCTTTGAAGTTTACACAACCGCTGAGGCTACAAAAAAAGCTGATATTATCATGATATTGACTCCCGATGAAAAGCAGGCTGATATTTTCAAGAAGGACATCGCTCCCAATCTGACAGAGGGTAAGGCTATCGCATTTGCACACGGATTTAATATCCACTTCAAGCAGATTGTTCCTCCCTCAAATGTAGATATATTCATGATAGCTCCGAAAGCTCCCGGTCACACTGTACGTTCAGAGTATGTTGAAGGCAAGGGTACACCTGCTCTCGTTGCTGTATATCAGGACGCTACCGGCAAGGCTCTTGACATTGCCCTTGCATACGGTGCAGGTATCGGTGCAGCCCGTGCAGCCGTTATGGAAACCACCTTCAAAATCGAAACAGAAACGGACCTCTTTGGTGAGCAGGCTGTTCTTTGCGGCGGCGTTACAGCTCTCATGCAGGCAGGTTTTGAAACTCTCGTTGAAGCTGGCTATGCTCCCGAAAATGCTTACTTCGAGTGCATTCACGAAATGAAACTCATCGTTGACCTTATCTATGCAGGCGGTTTCTCCAAGATGAGATATTCTATTTCCAATACTGCTGAATTCGGTGACTACGAAACAGGCAAGAGAATTATTACAGACGCTACCAAGGCTGAAATGAAGAAAGTTCTTGCAGAGATTCAGGACGGCACATTTGCTTCCAAGTGGATTGCTGAAAACAAGAACGGTCTTGCACACTTCAATGCTATGCGTGCTATCAAGGCTGAGCATCAGCTTGAAAAAGTCGGTGAAGAAATCCGTAAGATGTATTCATGGAACGGCACTGACAAATACGCTGACTAATAATTTATAGAGTAGATTTTCAATTCCTGCTCATCTTTTCATAAAAAACGTACCGGCTGTATGGAAAATTCAGCCGGTGTTTTTTATTATGTGTGGGATTTTTTTGAATATTCTCATTTACATTCAATCAGCTATTGCAATCTATGGGCATTTATGTTATTATTGAAATGCAGTGTTATATATAATTGTTGAGGTTTGACAAAAAGGGAGTGTGTATGGAATTGCCGGGGTTCGTTATACATATCATTCACGGAAAACTCATTCTTGAACGTATGTGTAAAATTTTTGATGAGGAACAGAAAGACTGCTTTATGATGGGAATTTTGATGGCTGACTCCAATAAGGGACATAAAAAAGATGTATCCCATTTCATTTCAGCGGATTCCCAAAACAGTATTCTTAAAACGCCTGATTTAAAATTATTTGTTTCAAAGTACAGAAAGTATTTGTCTGAGCCGTTTGTTATGGGATATTTGGCACATTTATATCTTGATAAAGTCTTTTTTGAAAAATTTTTTACTGAATATATTCTATTTCAGGATAGCAACGGGCATGAAACCATGAATGAACAGGAAATTCAAAAAGTATATCTTTCCCGTCAGAATCGTTATGTATCTGTGGATGAACTGTTTTCTGAAGAATATCTTTATGGTGACTATACACATCTCAATAATGCATTGATAGCAAAGTATTCTTTGAAAATCCCTTGTGGCGTTATGTGTGAAAATCATATAGAGGAAGTGGAACCGGAAAACTTTCGTTACATACAAGCAGACCTTGAAAAATATTTTTCCCTGCCGTCATCTGAGAATGTGGAACTGAAAATTTTCTGTCAGAGCGAATTGGAAAATTTTATTTCATGTCAAGCTGATAGCTTTGTTGCATATTATGAAAATCAAACTAAAAGGAGAGTTCTTTCATGAGCAGAAGAAAACCTGAGCCGTATAAAGAAAACAATTTGAATGAAGAAAAGCCTGAAAGTGTACAGCCTGATACAGAGGAAGAAAAACCCGAAAGTGTACAGTCTGATACAGGGGAGGAAAAAACCGAAAGTGTACCGTCTGATACAGAGGAGGAACAGCCTGATAATGATGAAAAACAAAATATCAATATCAATACAGACGGCGATATAAATATAAACATCAATACAGAGCATGACCAAAATGTCAATATAGAGCAGGATACAGAAGATATAGCATTAAGCGGGGAGCTTAAATCGGTTTATTTTTCCGATACCATGAAAGAACAGTATTACAGAATGTCGTGGAGGGAGTTATGTCAGGAGGCAGGAACTCAAAAAACGGAAGATGTCAAATTCATGGATATTGTTATACAAAATGCAAGAGATACCCATAAGCAGAAAAATAAACAAAAGAAGATATATTTTTTCTGGGAGATATTTTTGCTGTTTCTGACGTTCTTCAATACGCTGCTTAACTCTCTGAAACTGCATGAGTGGAGTGCAAATTGGGAAATGGCACTGAATTTCAGCTGTATAGCGGTGAGTGCATTGATAGCGGGTGTAACTTCCTATGAATTGCTGATTGCTCCGAAGTCATCATGGCTCAGGCATATGTCATTCTATTCCAAAATTACAACAGAAGCTGATAATCTGTTTAGCGGGGGAAAAGAATATCAATGCTCCGCAAGGGAAAAAATAGACAAGTTTAAAAGCAAAATCACTTTATATACACAAGAAGATTATCAGAATTTTTTTGCCAACCTCAGCGGAAGCAAGAACTTTTCTAAAAATGAAGAAAAAAATGAAAATGATACTTGAGAGAATTGCGGCAATCCTGTTTTTAGGGATTTGCCGCCATTTTTTTAAAACTTAATATAAAGATTTTAATTGCGTATTGCTCATTTTTATGGTATGATAATTCTATCAATTAAATATTGGGGAGGTTTTGATATGCCGCTTTTTTTTAACAGAATTCTTTCACTGGAACCCTTTACAATGTTCATGTACATTTTTATGTTTGTTTCTGCAATTGTTTTTCCGATTATCAGAAATATTCTTGTGAAAATGGGGAAAAGTCTGAAAATATGGGTGATATGCAGCTTTATACCCATAGTGGTTTGTACAGTCCATTTACTTCTCAACTTGTATGACAAGAATGAAAGTGTGACATTTGAATTGTTTGGCATGGCATATATTTCATCTGTATTTTTTCCGCTTATGACACCTCTCTGCAAAAAAAAGATTCTTTTCCATATCAGTGCGGTACTTTGCTCTATCCTGATATTCTGCGGAACTTTTATTTCTATGGCAACTCTCGGTGCATTGTATGTCCGTACAGTGAACTATTCAAGAATGTCCATGACTGAAAGCTATCAATCTATTATTCGTGACATGAAGACATATTATCCTCTGAATGAGTGGAAAGAAATTGACTATTCCGCTATTGATGCGGAAGTTTATCCCATGGTTCAGGAAGCAGAAAAAAATAATGATTATTTCCTGTTTGGTCAGGCTCTTGACAGACTGACCTATCTTATTCCAGACGGTCATGTGGGATATATACCAACTTCAGATGATGAAATTGCAGCGAAAATATTTGAGCAGCTTACACAGCATAATTATTACGGTTTTATCATGTTCACAAATGATGACAGCAAAACAAGAGCTTTTTGTGTAGATGAGGACAGTGGTGCTTATCAGGCGGGTATCCGCAGCGGTACGGTTATCACTGCATGGAATGGTAAAGACATTCAACAAGCTTTGGCTGAAACAACTGATTATATTTTTTGCGACAACTATGCTATAAAAGAAAATGAGGATTTCATTCTTCCTTTGTGTTTGAGTGGTATCGGCGGAGATGAAATAGAAGTCGGATTCATTGACGCTGAAGGCAATCATAAAAAAGTCACGATAGAAAAAACAGACGGATTTTTCTATCATGGAGTGATAGCATACGGTTATATTATGAATGCACAAAATGAAGATGAAAATTTCAGCAGTAAAATGTTGACAGAAGATGTTGGTTATCTTCGCATTGCTGAGGAAAGATATGATAATGTGCTTGACATAAAGGCGTATATGCTTGGAAGTTATCCTGAAGTGGAGGACAGAGTGAAAAAAGAACTTGATTCCATGAAATCGAAGGGTATGAAAAAACTTGTCATCGACCTCCGCTACAATGCAGGCGGGAATCCTTATATCAGTGCAGCAGTGGCTTCCGTATTCACGGACCAACAGAAAACGGTGCTTACTTTAGGTGGTACAGCGGTACATAAGGCAAATATCGAAATAAAATTGAGCGGTAACGGTAGTTATAAAGATTTGCCTGTAGTTGTGCTTGTCAATTCACGGTGCGGCAGTTCCGGAGATATACTTGCTGACATCATGAATAAATTTGATAATGTCAAAATTGTGGGCATGACACCCTCTCAGGGTATCGGTCAGGCTGTCGGTGAAAAATGTATGCTGCCGGGCGGTTTTGAATTTGTTTTCCCTATCATACAAACATTCAATGAGAATGGTGAGGTCAATGTCGATTCCAAAGCGGACAGAATAAACCGTATTCCTCTTGATGAAAAAATCCCTGCATCAGAAGAACTTATAAAAGCCATTCTTTCGGGTGAAGGAGATGCCGAACTTGACTATGTGACAGGGCATTGTTTTGAATAGATTATCAAATACACTTCCTATCCAAAGACAGTATCAGAATGAGAATCATAAAGGTCGGAAACAAATGTATCAAATTTCTCAATAGAAAGCTTTTCCGTCTGCTCTTGAAAATGTGTATATATTTTCAGCGTTGTCGAAAAGTCAGCATGACCGAGTAGCTTCTGTGCCGTAAGAACTTCCACACCCGAAAAATAGAGCATTGAAATCGGAAATATAAGACTCAAACCTTCTTTTCCAACTGCACGGTGTATGAAACTCTCCGCTTGTATTTGTGCAAATCAACGGATTCATGCTGTGTTCTTTCAATTCCTCCAACTCTTTAAGCAAAGGTTGGGGAATGGGAACAATCCTGTTTTTCCCGTTCTTTGTGCTATCTTTGACTGTGTATTCGTTACCGCTGACTCTTTGAGTTGACTTGTTGATGTTCATTTCTCCCTTTGTAAAGTCAATATCATCCCAATGGAGCGTCAAAACCTCTCCAACACGCCAACCGCAAAGTAACATAATAAGAACTGCCGGTCTTGCCCTATGCTGCAATTCAAGTATAAGGCGAACTTCCTTATTCGTCAGGGAACGGCGTTCTTTTTTTGTGCTGTTTTTCGGGATATGTACTCTGGCTGCAGGATTATAACTGAAATCCTTACAGTTATCACTGACAAAATAGAAAATCTGAATAGCATCATTGCATACTGCTTTCAAAAATTTCTTGCTTGCAGGACGGTTTGTGTTAGGATTCATTGTTGCAAGGTCATCCATAAGGTCGTTAAGCTGCATGGGCATAATATCTTTGACGGGTATATCACCAACAGCATTTATAAGGTGTTCCACCTGGCTTTTAAGACAATGTCGTCAACTTAAGAAACAATAGGAAATAGTCCCCCGATATAGTAAAATAAAAATAATGTATTGGGGGTAAAGTAAATGGAAAATATAAAAAATATAGTTGGAAAAATCTGCAAAAAGATATATGATAAGATAGAAGATAAAAATTTTGCAGAGGTGTCCAAAATGAGAAAAGAAGATTTCAGCCGTCAAAGAAAAGTAGGATTTGGGGATACAATCGTGATCATTCTGAATAAGACAGGCAAAGGTTTCAATGCAGCCATAAGAGCATTCATAGAGATATTCCATGATACAGTAAAAGAATTCTATGCGGAATTTGATTGGAAAAAATACAAAGGCTACAGAATATTGGCAGTTGACGGAACAAAAATCAATCTGCCGTATCATGCAGAATCCAAAGAAGAATTCGGAATACAGCCCGGTACGGGAGAAACGATACAGGCATTGGCATCATGTCTGTATGATACTCTTAACGGAATTATTGTGGATGCGTGCATAGAACCAGTGAATTCAAACGAAAGAGAGCTTGCCGAGGAACATTTGAAACG
>DBXL01000031.1:14085-14229 GCA_002309275.1 Ruminococcaceae bacterium UBA1213
TTTTGTAAAATCCAAGATAAGTGTCAAACTGCGTGTTTTGCAGATTCATTTAAAAGACAGCGAAAATAATGATATTATCGAAATTTTGCTTACCAATATTTTTGAAGATGATTTTACCC
This sequence comes from Ruminococcaceae bacterium UBA1213, assembly GCA_002309275.1. GTDB lineage: Bacteria > Bacillota > Clostridia > Oscillospirales > Acutalibacteraceae > UBA1213. The sequence goes on from DBXL01000031.1 coordinate 14,205, forward strand.
CCGAAGAATTCAAAGAATTATATCA
>DBXL01000205.1:0-707 GCA_002309275.1 Ruminococcaceae bacterium UBA1213
GTTATCATATTGGGCTTTGCAGGCTATGGCGAAACTTTTTTTACAGACCTGAATGCAGGCTGGGCAAAATTTTCCCGTACAACTTCTTTAAGTGTACATAAAATAGTCGGTTCGTATTTTATTTCAAAAGGCATTGTAACTGTATTTGCTTATATTATGTGTCTGCTTTATTTAGTGATATTCTGCCTTTCGTTTGGAGATAAGATTTCATGGAACTATATCGCAAATATCACATCATTTTTATGTTGGGGTGTCATCATGCAGTATTACGATTTAGCATTGTCCATGTTTGTAAAGAAAAGACAGACCGTTCAGCTTATCTCAATATCAATAGCGTTGATATTTTCGTGGCTGTTGTGTGCCTATATCTATCCGAGAATGAAAGAACTTGAAAACCCCGATACCGTACTCCTTGAGTGGATGGCACAGCAGTTGGAACCGATAAAAATCTATATTCTCCCTGTTATGCTTTGCCTTGCAGTCATATACACCGTCGGGGGATATTTCATATCCGTCAAAGGTCTTGAAAGGAGGACATTCTGATATGTTCGGCTTGATATACAAAGAACTTCTGGCAAACAAAAAACAATTTTTGCCTGTACTGTTTGTAACCGCCTTTTGTTCATGTTTTATGGTAGTACCGCCCATTGTTTCGGACATGGAACAATGGGAAGTTAATCTGACATTGAGCTTTTCATCAATTATTA
>DBXL01000205.1:877-2599 GCA_002309275.1 Ruminococcaceae bacterium UBA1213
TGTCACGATTGCAGGAATGATTTTACAGCTTATCGTATTTATACAGATATTCATAAGGGCTTTTGAAACACCGTTTATTATCCTTTTCGGAAGCAAAAAAGGCAATATTATCCGAATGGTCATTATGGGGACAATCGTATTGATTGTTTTGATTTACGCACTTTTCGGGGACTTGTCAATTTTCGGCTCTCTGGAAGATTTTATTAAATGGTTTCAGGAAACATTCACAGAAAATATCCCCCTGTTTTTAAGGCTGATACCTGCTTGTGTACTGTTTCTTTACTGGGTATCATATAAAATTTCATGTGTGCTGTATCTGAAAGGCGGTGAAAGCTATGAAAAATGAGAAAAGATTGATTTTGAAAAGAACGCTGATTTATCTTTTATTCGCATTCATACCGCCTTTTATTGCGGTATTTGTATATGTTGGTTTTTTCGGCTGGACAGTTGACAATCTTTATTATCAGGCACTAACATCATTTTCCATGCTTTGTCCTGCCATAGCGAATATCTTAACGAGAATTATCACAAAAGAGGGCTTTGAAAACTGTCTTTTCAAGATGAAAATAAAAGGAAATATTCGTTATTTAGTGCTTGCATTTCTCATGCCTGTCGTATATAGTACCGTTTCAGCACTTGCCGTTGCATTATTTCTCATGCCGTCAGACGCTTTCGGGGAGATTTTCAAAAACTTTGATTTCAAGGAATTTTCCTCCATGCTGATATATATACTTTCCATAAGTGCTTTATTATCTCTGTTCGGATTCGGTGAAGAATTCGGCTGGCGTGGCTATCTCACTCCCAAGCTTGAAAAGCTCATGCCATTTCCCGTTGCGATAGTCGTAAGTGGTATTATCTGGGGAATGTGGCACGCTCCTATAATTGTATGCGGTCACAATTTCGGAAAAGATTATTTCATGTACCCCTATATGGGATTTATTTTAATGTGCATATTCTGCATATTTATCGGTTTTTACTTCACTATGCTCACAAAAGCGACAAATTCCGTTATTCCTGCAAGTATTGCACACATAATAAATAATAATGTTTTCGCCGTAGTTACAGGGCTCTGGCTTTCGGGTACAAAGCATTTCAATGAAGACATGGTTTCAAGTATCAATTACCCTGCAATATCGCTGTCGGCAACAAGCGTTGTTTGTCTTGTTACGGGACTTGTTATAATTTTCATTAAGAAAAAATAATACATCATGCACTCAATGTCATCAAAAAACAGTGAGTGCATTTTTGCTGTCAAAAGGGGTTGTGTGCCATTGACAATTAAACTTTAAAATGCTAAGATTGTAATGAATTAAATTGTTTGGAGAGGTGTCTTTAAGTTGAAATATAGGATAATATGCGGTGTGCTTGCAATGGCAATGGCAGCGTCAATGGCATTGGCGATGAATGTAGAAGTATCGGCAGTCGGGGAAGAGGAAACAGAAACCGCTGTTTCGGAAACAGAACTGAAAGCTGATGAAATCAGTTTTGAATGGAATAGAAGTGATGAAACGGGGATTGCCGTACAGACAAATTCTGCATCAAAGGAAATAGTGCTGATGAAAGACAAAAAACTGCTGGCAACCAGTCTTATAAACAGGGATTTTTCCATTGATGACGGTGTGGTTCATATAGGGAAATCTCTGCTGAATAAGCTTGATAACGGGGAAAATGTACTTAAAATAGTGATGAAAGAGGGCACTGTTGAAATAAGTGTAAATGTTT
>DBXL01000205.1:2605-18158 GCA_002309275.1 Ruminococcaceae bacterium UBA1213
GAAGAAAGCCTTATTGAAGAAAGTTCGGAAGCAAGTATGGCTGAAGAAAAATTTGAATTGGGTGCAGACGAAACGAAATTCACATGGGACAGGAACAGTGGCAGAGATATTTATATACAGACAAATTCAGGTTCAAAGGAATTGACAGTGCTGAAAGGCGGTATGCCGTTTTCGTCAAGCTTGGTAAGCAGAAGTCTTTCAATAGATGATGGACATATATGTATGAGTGCAGATTTTCTTAAAAAGCTTGATGACGGTGAGAATACTTTGACTTTTGTACTCAAAGAGGGAACTTTTAATATAGAGGTGAACGTCACGGACAGCAGGACAGATGTACCTGTTGAAGAGATTACGGCTGAAAATACGGATTTTGAATGGGACAGAAATGATTTTCTTGGAATTGCCGTAAAGACAAATTCCAAATCCAAAAAAGTCACTGTTATGAAAGACGGTCAACAATTGGCAGAGGATACTGACAGAGAGGTATATATTCTTTTGGGCAGAGTAAGCATTACTGCAAAAGTTCTTAAAGGTCTTGATGACGGTGAAAACAAGCTTTCCCTTGTATTGGATGACGGAACAGTTGACATCAATGTGAAAGTGACGGACAGAAAAAAAGCTTCTTCCGCAGAGATTACAGCGGATAAAACGGAGTTTACATGGGATAGAAACAGTTCACAAAATATTGTTGTAAAGACGAACTCAAAATCTCAGACAGTTGCAGTACGCAAAAGCGGAACGCTTTTTTCAGACTCGGATACAAAAAATATTTCGGTGAGTGAAGGCACTGTGACGATCACGCCTGACTTTCTGAATACGCTTGATGATGGAAAAAATACGCTGAAACTGGTATTTGACGACGGAAGAGTTGATATAAATATCACTGTGACGGGTTCGGAAATCAGCAGTAAAACATCCGATAATTCGTCATTGAATTCTGTTATCTCGACAAACAGCAATAGTGCCGTCATAGGCACAGGAAATTCGGAACTGACGATAGGTACAGCATTGGCAGCCCTTTTGGCAGGTCTGGCGGGAATGATTGCTTTAAGGAAGAAATCAAAGTGATTATCAGGGAGGAAATTATGAAAGATAAAAAGGCGATAAAGGAAACTCTTGCGACTGTAAAGCAGGTAGATAAAAATATATGGACAGTGGTATATAAAGGCTCATATGGTCTTGATGAAATGCTTGAAAAGGGCATTCCCGGCATTGGAGGAATTGTCAGGTTTACACAGAAATATATACATTCCCGACAGGTATTTTTAAATCCGTTTGTAAAGGACTTCGGCTGTTCCACGTTCAACACAAGGACACCGCAGAATGATGTGATTTTAGGAAGGAATTTTGATTATAAAGACTCTGTGTGTATAGTTGTATGGACAGCACCTGAAAACGGTTACAGGAGTATGACGGTAACGCTTGGAGCATTTTTGCTGTACGGCAAAAAATGGCAGAATCCGGAGAAGCTCAAAAATCATATCCGCATGATGGGAGCACCATATTGCTGTATGGACGGGGTAAATGAAAAAGGACTTGCCATAGCGGTGCTTGAAATAAAGACCAAGCCTACAAAGCAAAAAACAGGTAAAAAGCCAATTACAACAGTTACTGCCATAAGGGCGGTACTTGATAAATGCAAGAATGTTGATGAAGCGATTGAACTTTTGAAAAAGTATGATATGAGAGATTTGATATTTGCCAATTATCATTATCAGATTGCCGACGCAGAGGGCAACAGTGTCATTATTGAGTATGTCAATAATGAGATGAAAGTGATTCGTCAGACACATAAAGATGAAAATTTGAAACTGACAAATTATTTTCTGACAGAGGGCGGTGACAACAGAAAAGAAATGGGACGTGACAGGTATAAAAAAATTGATGATACATTGTGTGAGTGCGGTCATCACATTTCGGAAGAAGATGCCATGAAACTGCTTGAAAGCTGTAAGCTGTGCTATCATCATCAATATCTGCCTCATATGGTGGTCACCGTATGGAGTAATGTGTATAACTGTGCAAAGAAAACCATGAAAATCTGTTCAGGCATGAATTATGATGATATGTATGAATTTTCTCTTGACGAACCGGGAAAAGTTAAAAAAATCAAATAAGGGAGGCAGTGTTTTTGGAAAATGCAGGGAAAGTGCTTTTGAATGCAGGAAATCTCTGGAAGTCCTACGGAAAGGGAGAAGCAAAGGTCGATGCACTTGCAGACGTTTCTTTACAGATATATGACGGTGAACTGCTGACGATTCTGGGCAGTTCGGGCAGTGGAAAAAGTACCCTTTTGAATATGCTCGGAGGCATGGACAAGCCCGACAGAGGAAGTATTATTGCAGGCGGAAAAGACCTTTGCCGAATGAGTGACAGAGGGCTTACGGATTATAGAAAAAAGAATATTGGATTTGTGTTTCAATCGTTTAATCTGATAGCCGAACTCACTGCAAAGGAGAATGTTGCGATAACGGCAGATATAGAACATAGTCCCCATATTGTTGAAGAAGTTTTTGAAATGGTGGGACTGCGTGAGAAAATGAAGAATTATCCGTCACAGCTTTCAGGCGGTCAACAGCAGAGAGTGTCTATTGCAAGGGCTTTGGCAAAGAATCCTCAGCTTTTATTGTGCGATGAGCCGACAGGTGCATTGGACTATGAAACAGGCAAGCAAATTCTGGTTGAACTGGAGAGGCTTGTGAGAAAACACGGAAAAACTGTGGTAATTGTCACGCATACGCAGGAAATAGGAAAAATGTCCGACCGTATCATCAAAATGCGGAACGGTAAAATTACAGATGTACTCATCAATCAAAATCCCGTTTCCGCAGAAAGCATAGAGTGGTAAGCCTATGAAAAGAATGTTACTTCCCATTATAAAAAAATATTTTAAATTACTTTTTTCAATAATGATTGTGTCTGCTATGGGCTGTGGTATTATGACGGGTTTGTCAAGTGCATATGTATCTCTGGAGGGTTCTCTGAATGACTATGTGAAGAATTATAAATATCCGAATGGGGTTATAACTACCGATGTGACGAGCAGAAAGCAAATTGAAAAGCTGAAAGAATTGCCGACTGTTTCGGAAGTCAATGCACGTCTTTGCGGAGATACCTATATCAAAAGCAAAGAGGGCAGATATTTGTCTGTGAGGGTGTTTTCATATAATCCCGATGATATGCAGAAATTTCATTTCTGGTCACAGGCTGACAGCAGGGGCAAAGATGATGTATTGATTGAATGTAATTTTGCAGAGGACAACGGCATAAAAGCAGGTGATACAGTCAGTTTCAAAGTTGACAAGGAATACAGGGAGTATTTTGTATCAGGGATAGTGTCAATGCCGGAGACGATTTCCGTACAGCCGACAGAGGATTCATGGGGAGTGAATACAGACTTTGGTTATGCCTATGCACCTGTAAGGCTGTTGGAAAATGAGTATGAAAAAAAATACAGTGAAGTGAAAAAGGAACTTGACGGCAAGCAGTCCGAACTTGATACGGAGTGGGAAAAGGCTCAGAAAGAGCTTGATGAGGCGGAAGAAAAGCTGAATAATGCCAAAACACAGCTTTCCGAAAAGGAGAAGCTGTTTGAAGATTCCGCAGGGGAGGCAGAAGAAAAGCTTGCACAGCTTATTGCAACGGAAACGGAACTGAAAGAAACGAAAATCAAACTTGAGATTCAGAAGAAAGGGTTGACTGCAGCAAGAAAGTCTGTACAATCCTCGCTGGAGGAGTTTGAGAAGAATAAAGACAAGCTTTTCACAGCGGCAGACGGTCTGGAGAAAATTGACGACGCTTTGAAAAATATTGAAAATATGAATGCAGTGATGACGAAAAGTGAGTGCGTGAAATTTCTGGGGATTCTGAAAGCGTTCCCCGATACAGAGCTTTCTTATATTTTCAATGTATCGGAAAGTCTGCTGGGATTTGTTGATACTGCCCGCAATTATGGACTCAGTTATGACGCAACGGATAAAGTGACGGATTTTTCTAAAAAATTGCAGGAATATATTGACCGTGCGGAAAGCGATTATTTATATTTACATTCTGAATTAAGTGAAGATGAACGGGATAAAATTATTGAAGCCATTAAAAGATATGCTATATATGATGAAAGTATCAGCCTTGATGAAAACATCAGAAATGCTGTTGAAGTGGTTGATTTTGTGCATGAATTCGCAGGACAGAAAAATATTTACAGTGTAGTGGAATATCTTTCTGTTCTGGAAAGTGACAAAACTCTGCAGGAATTTTTGTCGGATATAGATGATATGAAAAGGATGATTGACGAGCTGTCACAATATGGGGATAAAGAAATCAAGACGGCAGGCGACCTTGTGGAAGCGTATTCAGAAATTATTGCTGAAATGGAACGGCAGAAAGTGCAGCTGACAGAACAGCGTAAGCAAATAACGGATATGCTTGCAGAATACGGTCTGACGGAAAGTGACCTTGAGGATATTCCGAAGCTGACGGAGGAAAAGCTGAAAGAAGCACAAGACGGTCTTGCACAGATAGACAACGGTTTAAAGCAGATAAATGAAAATATGCCGAAAATAGAAAGCGGTCTGCAGGAGATAACAGACGGCAAAGCACTGATTATGTCAAAGCTTGATGATGCTAAAAAGCAGATTGTAAGTGCTGAAAAAGAGATAAAGGAAAATGAAAAAAAACTGAATGATGAAACGGCGAAGGCATTGACAGAGTTTGCCAATCTGAAAGGGGAGCTTGAAAAGGCTTATAGTGAGCTTGAAAACGGTGAGGGTTATGAAATGCTTTGCAATCAGTTTTTGATATATTTCAATGATGTTTCGGATACCGAGGCGGAACTGAAAAAACTGACGGATATTTTTGAAAAAGAGGAAATTACCGTAAAAAACAGCTTTACTTATGAAAAATCAGCCGTTAAAAAAAGAATAGATGTCAATTTGGAGCCGATTGAAACAATGTCTGTATTCATGCCGATGGTATTTTTTATTATCATATTGATCGTTGTATTTTTATTTATGTCGCTGATTATAAAGCAATGCAGGCGTGAAATAGGTATTTTAAGGGCATTGGGTTTTACAAAAACAAGTATTAAATTGCTTTTTTGTGGAGTAAATTTCATTGTGTCGGTATGCTCCATTGTTTTGGGAAGCGTGACAGGCTATTTTCTGATGAGATATGTAGGTGATTACTATACGGCATTTTTCCCTCTGCCTGAATTTACATTCCGTGTCAATATTGTGATGTATCTGTTGTCGGCAGTGCTGACAATCGTTGTAGGGCAGATTTCAACGCTTATCAGTGCAGGAACGGTTTCAAAGATTCTGCCGTCTGAGGCGATGTCCAGACCTGCACCCGAAAATACAGAAATACCGCTGTTTTTGCAGAAACTTACTGCAAGGTCATCGCCGATGACAAAATTCAGTGTTGCCACCATGTTAAGAAATAAAATGCGTTTTGTATTTTCAGTGGTATGCATATCGGCATCAGTGATGATGATATTCTCATCACTTGCCTTTATCACTTCCAAAAATTATCTTTTACATCAGCTTTATGACGAAAGAATCCATTATGACTGTCAGATATTTTTCAAAGAAAATCCCGCAGATGATTTCATGCAGGAAATGAGTGATTTGAAGTTTGTAAAAGATGTGCAGAGAATGCCGTACTATCAGGCGGATTTTACATTTAAAGGGAAAACAAAATCTGCTGCCATCAATGCACTTGACAGACAAACAGAACTTGTTGGGGTATATGATAGGAATGATAAAAAACTTGCCATACCCGAACAGGGAATTATTCTTGAAAAGCACCTTGCGGAAGAGCTGGGGGCAGATGTGGGTGATGAAGTTGAAATTGACGGTTTGAAAGTAAGAGTTGCAGAGATTTCTGACCAGTCAATAAGCCGTTTTCAGTATGTTTCATATGAAGAGGCTGAAAAATTGGGTGAAATTACATTAGGTTCTGTAATATGCAATCTATCCCAAAGTGATGAACAGAAATTACTTGGATTTCTGACGGAGAGTGACAATTATTTATATACCGTATTTACAAGACTTTCTTATCAGGGAAATGAAAAGATTTTCAGGACTTACGATTTGGCGGCATGGATCATTATAGGTTTTGCCATAATTATAGGCTTGGTAATCGTCATCAACACGGCACAGACTAATCTATTGGAAAAGAAAAGAGAACTTTGTGTATTGAGGACTCTCGGCTTTCAGCACAGTGAAATTTCAAGAAAATGGTTTGTACAGTCACTTTTGCAGTTTGTATTTTCCTGTATGGCAGGCTTGCCGTCAGGTATGTGGATTGCACAGATAGGTCTTCAAAAGCTCAGTACAGAGAGCAGGGAATATGTATTTGCAAACAGCTGGAATGAATATATTTTTACTGTTGTGCTTGTACTGGCATATATGGTCGTAAGTCACTTTATCGCCATGCACTCCATGAAAAAATGGGATTTGGTCGAGAGTGTCAAAGATAAGGAGTAAAAAAAACGGGTTATCCGAAAGAGGATAACCTGTTTTTTCCTGTCTGTGAATTTTTAAATATCTCTGTGCATGAATGTTTTAGCTGCCCATTTGAGAAATTTATATTTCGCCTTTGAGGGAATATAATTGAATTCACCAAGATATTTTTCAGCATAGCCGTTGAAGCCTTTTTTGAATTTATATACACCGTAATTGGAATGTGTTTCGTCATTGTAGTGCGGTACGCCCATGAAGTCGTACAAATCACAGCCTGTTTCGACAGCCCATTGAATCATAGTCCACTGCATGAGGTGATTCGGCATTAAATTTCTGTGACCGTTGCCGGAAGCGCCGTAAAGATAGCTTACACGCTTGGCATAATTGATGTCCAATGCACCGGAAATAGGTTCGCCGTCAGGGGCATAGCACATATATAAACGAGCGTGTTCACCGAGAGCGTCCATCATATTGGCAAAATACTCTTTTGAGCGGATATGAAAGCCATCACGCTTGCCTGTTTCTTCCATGAGCATACAGAAATCATCTAATTTTTCCTTGCCGTAAGCCTTGCAGGTAACGCCCTTTCTTTCTGCAACTCTGATATTGTATCTCCACTTTGAATGGAATCCTTCAAAAACTTCCTCTTTGGTTTTTCCTGAGATGTTGAGAAGATAGTTTTTCAAGCTCTGCACGGTGACATCTTCGGAAATGTCGGGATCGTATTCAAAACCGAGTGACTTGAAATTTTCGATAACTTCAAGACTTTTCTGTTTGTCAAAGCTGAAATTTTCTTCCTGTGTGACCTGCTCAAAGTGGGGAATCATGGGATCGACTTTCAGCATATAGGCATGATGTTTTTTAGCCACTTTTTTAGCTTCTTCCAAGAGTTCCGTCAAAGTTTCCTTGTCATTGCAATCGCATACAGGACCTCTTGTGGAATAGGCAAAAGTGGAGTTGATGACAGGCAGTTTTTTGAAAAGTATCTGCATAGCGGCTTTGATATTTCCGTCACTGTCATAAACGGCGACAAGTTCACTGTCCCAGTCAACTTTAGCTTTTGCCCACAGAGATGACTGTGTAAAACTTCCGTAAGGGCTGTTTGAAACGAAATCTTCATATTTTTTTATATCAACATTCGGCATAAAAACTATCCTCCAATATAAACTTGATTTACAAAAATACATTATACACCGAATAATTTATAATATCTATGTTTTTTTGAAAAATCAGAAAAATTTATACAGCTTGACATAATTTTTTGTGAAAAAACAAATTTTTTTGGAAAGGGGTGTGGGGGATAACCTTTTTTTTAAAAAAGGTTTCCCCCACGAAAGATTATTTTGTAACGTGTTTGATAAGTCCGCCGTCAGTGATTATCTGCTGAATGAAGGGCGGGAAAGGCTCTGCCTGATAGGTTTTGCCTGTGGTGATGTCGGTGATAATGCCTGTGTTGAAATCTACGGCTACTTCATCACCGCTTTTGATTTCTTTGGAAGCGGCATCACATTCCAATATAGGCAAGCCTATATTAATAGCATTTCTGTAAAAAATTCTTGCGAATGTAGAGGCGATTACACAGCTTATACCTGAAGCTTTGATAGCGATAGGAGCGTGTTCTCTTGAAGAACCGCAGCCGAAATTCTTTTCTGCTACCATTATATCGCCTGCTTTGACTTTCTTGGTGAAGTCTATGTCAATATCTTCCATGCAGTGTGCAGCAAGCTCTTTATGTGAGCTTGTATTGAGGTATCTTGCAGGAATGATAACATCTGTATCTACATTATCACCGTATTTATGTACTGTACCCTGTGCTTTCATGTGAAAAAACTCCTTTTATTATTTTTTAATGACCTTTTCGGGATCGGTTATATAGCCTGTTACGGCACTTGCGGCGGCAACAGCAGGACTTGCCAGATATACTTCTGACTCAACGTGTCCCATTCTGCCGACAAAGTTTCTGTTTGTGGTAGAAATGGCTTTTTCGCCTTTTGCAAGAATGCCCATATGACCGCCCAAGCATGGACCGCAAGTCGGGGTTGATACAACTGCCCCTGCATTGATGAATATATCAAACAATCCCTCGTGCATAGCCTGCAAATATACCTGCTGAGTGCTGGGAATAATAATACATCTTACGCCCTTTGCAACGGTATTATTTTTAAGAACTTCCGCAGCGGCTCTCAAATCGGATATTCTGCCGTTAGTGCATGAGCCGATAACAGCCTGCTGAATTTTCACTTCCGTTTCGCCTATCTCGTCAACGGTTCTTGCATTCTCGGGCAAATGCGGAAATGCAACTGTCGGGCGGAGCTGTGACAAATCTATTGTATATTCTTCATCATATTCAGCGTCATCATCTGCAAAGTATTCTTTCGGCTCGCCTTTGAAACGGTCTTTTATGTATTCTCTTGTGATGTCGTCAACAGGGAATATGCCGTTTTTAGCACCTGCTTCAATCGCCATGTTTGCAATGCAGAGTCTGTCATCTATGGAAAGATACTGCAAGCCGTCACCGAAGAATTCCATTGACTTATACAAAGCACCGTCAACGCCTATCATGCCGATGATGTGCAGGATAATATCTTTACCGCTGATGAATTTTGCGGGCTTGTTGACAAGATTGAATTTGATTGCAGAGGGGACTTTAAACCAGGTTTTACCGCTTATCATGCCTGCCGCCATGTCTGTTGAGCCGACACCCGTTGAAAATGCACCCAATGCACCATATGTGCAGGTGTGGGAGTCTGCACCGATACAAAGACTTCCCGGACCTACCAGACCTTTTTCAGGGAGAAGAGCGTGTTCAATGCCCATCTGACCGACATCAAAGAAATTTTTTATGTCGTACTTGTCAGCGAAATTTCTGACCTGTAAGCACTGTTCAGCCGCTTTTATGTCTTTGTTTGGTGTGAAGTGGTCCATTACCATAGCGATTTTTGTATTATCAAAAACACCGCTTGCCTTTCCGTCATTGAATACATTGATAGCGACAGGCGAAGTAATATCATTACCAAGAACCATGTCAAGCTTTGCTTCAATAAGCTGACCTGCCTTTACGCTGTCAAGACCTGCATGAGCCGCAAGGATTTTCTGCGACATTGTCATTCCCATAATTATGACCTCCATAAATTTTTTTGTAAAATTTGCACATTGGTTTTATTTTGGTTTTGTGCTATAATATACCTGTCTATTATACAATATCATATTGAAAAAATCTACAAATTATGATAAATTTTTATAGGAAATAAATTTGAAAAGGGGAAATTTTGTGTGAAAAAGATATTGTATCTTGTAATGGTGTCGGCACTTGTATTTTCATTGTGCGGGTGCGGAGAGGGGGCGGAAAGCTCTGAAAATGACGATATGCAGAGTAATACAGGAAATGTATCGGCTGTACAGAAAAGCGAAGTTCCGCAGGAATCCATTATCAGCAGGAATGAAAATAAGAAAGTTTCTGCACCGTCTGACAGTATCAGTTTTGAAGAAGCCTGTGAAATCGTGGATCAATGCGGAATGGACGAGCTTGGCATACCGCAGAGTGCCGTGAATTTCAAGAAATACTATTTCGGCACGGTAGATTACAAAGGCAAGCCGTATTATTCGATATATCTTTATGTTGAGAAAGATGAAAAAAAGGTTTTTGTGGGAAATAATATACTTGTATCATGTGAGGGCGGACTGGCACTTGTAAAGGACTTTGCAAGCCTTTACGGAAAACTTGATATAAACGGTGCCGAAAATGATGTGGATTATAAAGAGAGATACCCTGATGTAAAAGCAGAGCCTGTGGAGGCTTTGAAAGCACTTGCAGAAAAAAATCTTAAAATGGAGTATGCACTTTCACAGTATATTTTCGACGTGATGAAAGAAACACAGGATATAAATGGAATGACCTGTTATGTGGCAGTACCGCAGGTGGAGTTTATACACTCCATCAATATGTACAGAAAGCTGTATATCACGACAGACGGCACAAACAAAGTATTCAGATTTGATGATGAAATTCAGGATTTTATTGAACTTGAATGAATTTTGTGTTAGAATAGTGGGAGAAATAGGAAATGTCAATGGAAATAAGGAAGGTAAAAAGCCTGAAAATGAAAATTGTGCTGATGGCAGTGAAAAAGATGTTTGCCAAGATGTCAATGGGAAATGAGATGGACATAGAGGCACTTAAAAAAGCAAGGGATTTTCTTGCCGAGAGCGAGCTTAAAAGAAAGAAAAATCCCAATGTGACCTGCACTGTAAGGGATATTGAGGGTGTAAAGGCAGAAGTGACCGAGCCGAAAGAAAAAAAGAGTGATAATATCGTAATATTTCTGCATGGAGGGGCATTTGTACTGAAGATGTTCCCGTATGAGAGAACCTATGTGGAAACGCTTGCAGACAGGCTGGGCTGTACGGTGTATGCAGTGGATTATTCCGTTTCGCCCGAAAGCAAATATCCTGTTGCCCTTGACGAGTGCGAGAGGGTTTATAAAAAGCTTAAAAATGAGAATCCCCAAAGTAAGATATGTATAATGGGACTGAGTGCAGGGGGTAATCTTGCAGTTGCCTTGACTTTGAGGCTCAAATCCAAGAAAATAAAAATGCCGTCTATGATAGTTCTGCATTCGCCTGTGATTGATTTAAGCGGACAAATTGACAGAAGTATCAATGCAGATGTCAACAATGATGTGATAGTGAAGTACACGGGCAAAAAGCAGTCATTTGGAATATATGTCGGCGACGCTGATGCCAAACAATGGGATGTATCGCCGTATTACGGGGATTTCAACGGTTTTCCGCCTGCATTCATAACCTGTGAAAGCCATGAAACTCTGTTGGCGGATTCCGTTGCACTTGACGGACTTCTTGAAAGGGTGGGAGTCCATGCAAAGACCATACAGCTTAACGGGGCATTTCATGCGTATGCAGGCTTGGGAGAGCGTACACCCGAAACCAAAAAAATTCTTAATGAATGTATCAATTTCATAAATGAAAATTTTTAAAAGAAGGAGTGGCTTTTAAATGATAGTTAAACCAAAGGTGAGAGGATTTATTTGTACAACGGCACATCCCGAAGGCTGTAAGGCTCTTGTGAAGTCGGAGATAGATTATGTAAAATCTCAGAATCATGCAGAGGGCTTTAAGAAAGTGCTTGTAGTGGGTGCGTCAATGGGATACGGACTTGCTTCAAGAATAACGGCGGCATACTCATTCGGTGCAGCAACTCTGGGAGTGATATTTGACAAGCCTGCCAACGGTGCAAGAACGGCAAGTGCAGGCTGGTACAATACAGCGGCATTTGAGGAGTTTGCACACGCTGACGGACTTTATGCAAAAACGGTGAATGGTGACGCTTATTCAAAGGAAATCAAAGATAAAGTCATTGAGATAATCAAAAATGATTTGGGAAAAGTTGATTTGGTTGTATATAGCCTTGCAGCACCAAGAAGAACCATGGCTGACAGTACGGTTTACAGCTCAGTTTTAAAGACCGTTGGGGAGCCTTATACAAATAAAACGATTGACTTGAAAAATAATACTGTCAGTGATATTACAGTTGAGCCTGCCACAGAGGAAGAGATACAGGCGACTATAAAAGTAATGGGCGGAGAGGACTGGCAGGACTGGATAACGGCATTGAAAGAGGCTGATGCAATAGAAGAAAATGCCGTGACAGTGGCATATTCCTATATAGGACCTGAGATAACTCACCCGATGTATGCAGACGGCTCTATCGGCAAAGCAAAAGACCATCTCTTTGAAACGGCAAAGGCTATCACGAATGCAGATGACGGCATAAAAGCCTATATTTCCGTTAATAAAGCATTGGTTACGCAGTCAAGTGCAGCCATTCCGATTGTACCGCTTTATATATCTATACTTTACAAAGTGATGAAAGAACAGGGAGTGCATGAGGGCTGTATTGAGCAGATGTGCAGGCTTTTCAATGCCAAGCTGACAAAGAACTCTGTTGAAACAGATGAGCCGTGCAGAATCAGAATGGACGACTGGGAAATGGAAGAAAAAGTGCAGAGTGCAGTTGATACTCTCTGGAGTGAGATAACAACAGAAAATCTCGACAGCCATGCGGATTTGAACGGCTACCATGAAGATTTTTATAAGCTTTTCGGATTTGGTGCAGAGGGCGTTGACTATGAAAGTGACGTGGATATTGACGTTAAGGTTGACTGCTGAGAAATCGTTTATTGAAAATATATGATATATAAATATATTTTTTGTAGGAAATTTTTGTGCAAAACTATTGATTATATTAAAATTCTATGTTAAAATATAGCATGAATGTTTATACTTTTTAAAAGTATCTATCAGGATAAAAGTGCAAAAAAATTACTTCAAAAAATTTTTTAGGAACGGAGATGATTTCAAATGGCAAGAAGTGCAGGCATTCTTATGCCGATAACTGCACTGCCGTCACCTTACGGTATCGGTACTCTCGGACAGGCAGCTTATGATTTTGTTGACTTTCTGAAAGCTTCCGGACAAAAGTACTGGCAGATACTTCCTGTCGGTCCGACAAGCTACGGGGACTCCCCCTATCAGTCTTTCTCAACATATGCAGGCAATCCTTATATGATAGATTTGGATAAGCTGTGTGATGAGGGACTTCTCGTGAGAGATGACCTGAAAAAAATTGATTGGGGCACGAATTCTCAATATGTTGACTACGAAAAAATCTATAATGAGAGATTCAAGGTTCTTCGTCAGGCATATGAGAACTTCAAGTCGCATAATCAGCAGGAATACTGGGACTTCATGCGTGATGAGGACTGGTGGCTTACTGACTACGCTTTGTATATGGCAGTTAAAAAGCTGTTTGATGACAAGGCATGGACAGAGTGGCCTGACCATCTTATCAAGTACAGAAATCCCGATACGATCAATTATTATCTGAATTTCTTGTTCGAGGACGTTATGTTCTGGAAATTTACACAGTTCCTCTTCTTCAGACAGTGGAGAGAACTGAAAAAATATGCAAACGACAATGGTGTTCTTCTGTTCGGCGATATGCCTATCTATGTCGCTATGGACAGTGCGGACACATGGGCACACCCCGAAGTATTCTGGCTTGACGAAGCAAGAAATCCTGTTTGTGTAGCAGGCTGTCCGCCGGATTACTTCTCGGAAACAGGTCAGCTTTGGGGCAATCCTCTTTATAACTGGATGTATCTCGAAAACACCAATTTCGATTGGTGGGTAGAACGTATATGGTCCGCTTCAAGAATGTATGACATTACGAGAATAGACCATTTCAGAGCGTTTGACCAGTTCTATGCAATTCCCTACGGCTCGGAAACGGCTGTCAATGGTCAGTGGCTTGAAGGTCCGAAAATGAGATTCTTCAATAAACTGAAAGAGCGTCTGGGAGATATTACGATTATTGCAGAAGATTTGGGATTGATGACACCGGGCGTTATAGAGCTTCTCAAGCAGTCAGGCTATCCCGGAATGAAAATTCTGGAATTTGCATTTGACTCAAAAGAGGAAAATGACTATCTGCCGCATTTGTATAATAAAAACAGCGTATGCTATACAGGCACGCATGACAATGACACCATCATGGGCTGGTATAAGACCGCTGACAGACCGGATAAACTGTTTGCAAAGCATTATTGTGCCCTTAACAAGACAGAAGGCTATAACTGGGGCTTTATTCGTACAGTTTATGCAAGTATCAGTGATTATGCGATTATTCAAATGCAGGATATTCTCGGTCTCGGAAGCGAGGCAAGAATGAATACGCCGTCAACTCTCGGCGGAAACTGGGCTTGGAGAATGAAAGAGGGGGCAAATACCCCGAAAATTGCTAATAAGCTGTATGAGCTTACAAAAACTTATAAAAGGCTGGAGGAAAATAAGAAGATGAAAAAGAATGCCATTATTGACAATCTTGTTGCAAATGCAAAGAACGGCTATTGCAAAGATGTTTCCGAACTTACCCCGGGCGAACTCCACAATGCACTCGGCAGAGCTGTGATGGGCGAAATATCCGAAAGATGGAACGAGAGCCAGAGAAATCATGCCAACAGAAGAAGAGCATACTATTTCTCAGCAGAGTTCCTTATGGGACGTATGGTTTACAATAACCTGTATTCACTCGGCGTACTTGAGCAGACAAAGAAACTCCTTGCAAACAAGGGCGTTGACATCAATATATTTGAAGAAATAGATGATGCTGCACTTGGTAACGGCGGTCTGGGCAGACTGGCTGCATGTTTCCTTGATTCCGCTGCAACTCATGATGTACCCCTTGACGGCTATGGCATACGCTATAAATTTGGTCTTTTCAAGCAGCAGCTCAGAGACGGTGCACAGTTTGAAGTGGCTGATGACTGGCAGCGTTTCGGCGATCCGTGGAGTGTAAGAAGAGAAGAAGATACAGTTATAGTAGAGTTTGCAGACCAGAGAGTAAAGGCTGTTCCCTATGACATGGCTATCATCGGCTACGGCACAGATAATATCAATACTCTCCGTTTGTGGCAGGCTGAACCTCTCAATGTATTCGACTTCCTTGCATTCAATGACGGCTACTACAAGCAGGCTGACGATGAAAGAGAAAAGGCTGAGGATATTTCAAAAGTTCTCTATCCCAACGATAAGAACCATGAAGGTAAAGTTCTCCGCTTCAAACAGCAGTATTTCTTCTGTTCCGCATCTTTGCAGGATATTATCAGAAGATACAAGAAAAGACATGGTACAGAATTCAAATATTTCGCTGATGAGACCGTTATACAGCTCAACGACACTCATCCGACAGTATCTATCCCCGAACTTATCAGACTTCTTGTCAATGAAGGCTGTGACTTTGACTGGGCGTTCAGCGTTGCTCAGAGAACATTTGCCTATACTAACCATACAGTTATGGCAGAGGCTCTTGAAAAGTGGGATAAAGACCTTATTATAAGCGTTGTTCCGCAGATATATGATATTATTGTAAGAATAAATGACAAACTCCTCAGAGAACTCAAGGACAGAGGCGTTGATGACAGCAATATGAAGATTATAGACGGCAACCGTGTACACATGGCACGTCTTGCTATCTATGCATCAAGCTATGTAAACGGTGTTGCATGGATACATAC
>DBXL01000220.1 GCA_002309275.1 Ruminococcaceae bacterium UBA1213
CTGATAATCCTATTTTTCATTACCGCCTTTGCAAGCACCTCTCTCAAATATATAAAAACAGGCATTTACAGACTTTCCGCTGTAAACACCTTTATTGAAACATCTTTTCTTGTTTTATTCATACTTTGGGGCATTGTCAGAAATTTTATAGGAATTTGAAATAGAGTGGAGAGTTAAGAGTGGAGAGTGGAGTTGAATATAGCTCTCTCCACTCTCCACATTTCACTCTTATTTCACGCCGTAAAGTGCATAGTAATCATCAATGGCAGATTTCAGTTTGTCGTCAATGACAACTTTTCCTTTGTATTCCCTGTTATAGAGATGTTCAACGACTTCGCCCATAGTCACTATTG
Source organism: Ruminococcaceae bacterium UBA1213 (assembly GCA_002309275.1). Taxonomy (GTDB): domain Bacteria; phylum Bacillota; class Clostridia; order Oscillospirales; family Acutalibacteraceae; genus UBA1213. The sequence continues at coordinate 354 of DBXL01000220.1, forward strand.
CCGTTGTTTTCAAGCCGTAATTTTCTTCAATCTCGCTCAATGCACTCTTTTCACCCTTGCCTCTTTCCATTCTGTCAACGGATACTACAAGCCCTATCGGATTTACATTTCCCTGTGCCTTTATTATTGGCAGAGTTTCTTCTATGGAAGTGCCTGCGGTAGTAACGTCTTCTATGATAACCACTTTATCGCCGTCAGAAATAGGACTTCCCAAAAGTATGCCTTTATCGCCGTGGTCTTTTATTTCCTTGCGGTTTGAGCAGTATTTTATATCTTTGTTAAATTTCTCGCTTATGGCGATAGTCGCTGCAACGGAAAGCGGTATTCCCTTATAGGCAGGTCCGAAAAGCACATCAAAATCCAAGCCGAATGTATTATTGATAGCCTCTGCATAATACTGTCCCAATCTGCGGAGCTGTGCACCTGTTCTGTAAAAGCCCGTATTGACAAAAAACGGTGTTTTTCTTCCGCTCTTCGTCACGAAGTCGCCAAACTTCAATACCTGACAATCCACCATGAATTCAATAAACTCTTTTTTATACTGTTCCATTTATAAAAACCTCCATGCTATTTGATACCTATATCATATCACACTTTCAAAACATTGACAAGAATATTTTATTCAATTCTTCCCAATTTCTTTCTTTTTCATACGGCATTTCTTCAAGCTGTTTTTCTATATCAGAAATATTCTTTTCGATATAGGCGTTAAGGCTTTCAATCCTGTCACCCATGCTGATTTCGGGGGACTTCATTTTTATTTCAACCAATTTTTCAACATCAGGCTTTAATTCATCTTCCAGATATTTTTCAACGAGCTCCGAAAAAAGCATAGGGGGCGGTGTACCCTCTGCGATTATCCATTTACAAGCCAATATAGGTCTTAATACATAAAAATACTTTTTGTATTTCACCTGCTCTCCCCTGAGATACTCCCTGTAATTGCTCTTTGCAGTGCTTAAATAGTGATATACACCTGATTTTTTGATGAAATAACGGTTGATTATATTCGCCACTCTCCCCCATTCATCTGTCGTTTTATAAACTATCGGCGAGCCGTTCCATTCAAACAATGTCGGATTTGATTTATACAAAAGCCTTAAAGCTTTCTGTATGTCCCAGCCGTTTATATCAAGCACTTCATCTACCTGCCATTCAATAACATCTCTTGTCTGTTCAAGCTTCAAATAAAAGTCCTTTGATCTGACATATACAAATCTTACATCATAATCACTGTCAGGTGAGGCAAATCCCCATGCACGACTCCCCGACTCTGCACAATGCAGAATTTTTACATTTTCCTTTTCTTCAATCTCTTTCAGTTTTCCTAAAATGATTTCCCTCAATATTTTCACTCCTCTACATGAGATAATATACTATTGAATCCATCGTTGCATCTCGTTTTATACCGAAATTGGTGCCATTTTTTGCATTTCTCTCGATAAATGCAAAGCCCCTTTCCTCATCATACAGAATAAGCCCTATATTTTCAAAGCCTTTCAGATAGCTTTCTGCATCTTCCCTGAATTCTGACGGCACGGCAAGCCAATAATAATCCATATATTCGGGATACGCTTTAAAGTCTGCTTTCTGAAACAGTTCATCTCTGTCACAAATGATTTTTACGGAATGCAGGTGAAACAAATTGCCTGCCTGTGATTTTGTCGTATAATTTTCCGCTATGACATAATCTGTTTCAATCCTGCCCTTTACTATGGAAAATTCCGTAAACAAGCGATATTTTCTTGTTTCTTGATGCGTGAATAAACTATACATCCATTTTTCATTGCAAAGGGCTGATGTTATATCTATATTTGTCGCACTCTTTGACGCATACCCTGCATACGCAAAGTCTGTAAAAGCATCTTTGTCATGGGTGTTCACTCTCTGAATGGGTATGCCTTTGGCGGCACGTTCCTTTTTCTCGGACTCCCATAAAGTCTTTAAATCACTTCTTTTGGTTTCTCCGCTTAAACTCCTGTTTATCATCTTATGGGCTTCGGCAAGATTGCCTGAGGTGATTTTCTCTATCATCACTATCACTTCGGGATCCATGTCAAGCTGTTCTATCGGAATATACGGTTTATTTTGATATTTCCTGTCATCTACATAGCTTTCATAAAAAGTCCCTGCTTTTTTCTTTTTCCACAACAGAGATACTGTTACATTGGTTCTTGCGGCAAAGTCTGTAAGCCATGCTGTATAGCTTTTATAGGAAACGCTGTATAACTGTTCTTCCTCGACTATATCCAAAAGCTTATAAACTTCTATCCATGACTTGTCCTTTTTCTTGACGATAGGGGCAAGCTTTTTTTCTATTTCTTCAAGGTCATGCTGTTTTTTGTAATCGCTTAAACTCACGTCATATCTCCTTTACGGTTTGCACTTTCCGCATGGTTCATAGCCCTTTGCAATCACTTCTTCTCTTGTGCCTGTAAAGACCTCTTTGTTTTTATCACTGATAGTCTTGGCAACAGAACAGCTTTCTAAATGGAATTTGTGATTGTTCGTATTGAGAATGTATGTGATTTTTTCGGCAGTGGGTTTTGCAGTCCCTGAAAGCCAGCTTTCACCCGTTGCATAGTCTATTTCAATATCGGGCTGTACGTTATAGGCATATATATTAAAGCTGATGCCTGCACCGTTATCCTCAACAGAGTAGCCCTCCATTTCAACGCCCCTTGCAACCAAATTATCACCGTCAAATATGGGTGTCACTCTGTACAAAACATGGTTATTGGTTTCCTTTACATAGTCGGCTACCATGTTTTCAAACGGTAACATTCCCTCTATGTTTAAATAACGTGTACCTGTGATGAGATTGCTTTTATTGGCATTTTCCGCCGTTAACTGCCAGCCTATCAAATGACATCTGTTATAAAGATATTTGCCATCTACATTGTCATATTTGACGGTCTGCCAGCCTGACGGCTTGACGTTGCTGATACTTCCTCTTTTATCTGTCGGCATGGTATCCTGTGCAACGCACGCATAGGCGATTGTACATCTGCCAAGACTGTCCAAGTCCCCATACTGTTCAAAAGATTTCGTTGTATAGTCCTTTTCCGTGAAGTACGGCACATTGTTATTTATCTCTACGAAAGCATCTTCCACAAAATCGGGGATATTATCAACCGTATAACCGCCCTCCGTATTGGAAACGGTATTGGAAACGGTACTTGTATCACCGCCGTTAAGATTGATATTGATGTCACAGCCCCCGAAAATCAGGCATACGCCAAGCATTATACAAAGTAAAAGTTTGATTTTTTTCATTTTTCATAGACCTCCCTCGTAATTTTTTCATGGGAATTTCCCTGAAACTCCGTTTCTTCAATGAAATTGTAGTCAGACAAATCCACGTTAAATTTCAGACTTGACGGATAATGCCTGTTCCAGAAATACAATATCACTTTATCAATTTTATCCGCATAGGGTTCAAGGTCAACGTTCTCCACAAAGCAGACATCTTCATTTTCGGCATTCTCAAGAAACTCTTCATCAATTTCAATTCTGTCCTGATAGTCCTCAAACAGTTCTTCAGAAAAGCCGTTTATCTTCACGTTTTCAGCCATATTCATTAAATCATCTATCACAAATTTATCACGGCTTTGTCGGCGGTGGTTGAAAAGCATTCCCATTCTGTCATCTACGCATACTGCTATTATCATTTTGTCATTCCTCCATATTTAATATATTGTAATTATAACATATATTTTTGGCAAAATACAGTATTTTTTTTTATAAAATATTGACATGAAGAAAAAAAAATTTTATAATTTACTTGCTTAAAGCAATAAATCCATAAAGGAGATTGAGAAAAATGGTAAGAATAGGTATATTAGGCTATGGCAATATTGGTAAAGGTACGGAAATAGCCGTTGCACAGGCTGATGACATGGAACTTGTTGCCGTGTTCACAAGAAGAAATCCTGAAAGTGTAAAGATAATGACAGAAAATGTTCCCGTTGTAAACGTGAGCGAGATAGAAAATTGGAAAGATAAAATAGATGTTCTTGTATTGTGCGGAGGAAGTGCAACAGACCTGCCTGTTCAGACTCCCGAATATGTGAAGTATTTCAATGTAATAGACAGCTTTGATACTCATGCAAAGATACCTCAGCATTTTGCCAATGTCGATAAGGCTGCTAAAGAAACAGGTCATATCGGCATGATTTCAGTAGGCTGGGATCCCGGTCTGTTCTCCCTCAACAGAGTGTATGCCAATGCCATTCTCCCTGATGGAAAAGACTACACATTCTGGGGCAAGGGCGTTAGTCAGGGACATTCCGACGCTGTAAGACGTATCAAAGGCGTAAAAAATGCAAAACAGTACACGATTCCTGTTGAGTCCGCCCTCGAAGCTGTAAGAAGCGGCAGCAATCCCGAACTTTCCACGAGGGATAAGCATTTGAGAGAATGTTTTGTCGTTTTGGAGGAAGGTGCAGACGCTGCTCAGGTCGAAAAAGAAATCAAAGAAATGCCGAACTACTTTGCAGATTACAATACAATCGTTCATTTCATTGATGAAGAGGAATTCAATGCCAATCACAGCGGCATGGCACATGGCGGTTTTGTATTCCGCTGCGGAAAAACAGGCGTTAATAAAGAAAATACACATATTATTGAATACAGCATCAAACTTGATTCCAACCCTGAATTTACTACAAGCGTAATTGTTGCGTATGCAAGAGCTATCAAGCGTATGTATGATGAAGGTCAGACAGGCTGTAAGACTGTATTTGACATTCCTCCGGCATACCTCTGCACACAGTCAAAAGAAGAACTTCTTGCAAAATTCCTTTGATTTTTTAAAACTTCATATCAAAAAATCTCTCTTTTGTTACGGCAAAAGAGAGATTTTTATATTATCTTTTATTAAGGTCAACACCGCCTGACGGATTGTCAAGTCCTCCAAAGAGTGATGAAAAATCCTGTCCGGACTGATAGGTTTCTTTTTCTGTATTGTCGAACTCGCTGAGTTCTTCCATAGAAGCTGTTGAGCCAAAACCTAAATCATTATCGGGACCTTTTTTAATAATTGCTTCAAGAGAGGCATCTGTCTTATAAGCATCTGAATTGGAATTGAATGCATCATCAGGACCTTTTTTAATGAGAGATTCAAGACTGCCATGCTCTACAAGCGGAATATTGACATATTCCGGATCACCCGGATCGGGGGCAGGCTTGACTTTCTCAATGGGAGGTGCAGGCGGTGCAGGAGGCTCT
>DBXL01000224.1 GCA_002309275.1 Ruminococcaceae bacterium UBA1213
AGAATGAGGGAGAGCTTACTATACAAGCACAATATGGAATATGAAGATAAAAATAACGAAAACAGACCGCAGTAAACCTGATGCTGCAAGTTTCGTTATTGGAATAATCTATGTTCCGGAACAGAATATCAAATATTATCAGCTGTCAGGATCATTTATAATGGCAGCAGTGTGTGTGTTGACGACGTTCATAACGTACTTCAAAAATGAACCGACTTTAAAACAGTATATTATCCGACATATCATTCAGTTTGCAATAATAGAAGCAGTAGTTTTGCTGATGATACAGCCGCCTGCCGATACGGATAAAATATTATTCCGTGTCATAATAGGTGCAGCAGTTTTTGTTGTATATGTTCTTGTCAAGCTGACAGTATGGCTGCAAAAATATCATCAGTCCAAACAGCTCCAAAAATTCCAGTCTGAAGTTACAGACAATTAAAAATAATCTGTTCCTGTAAAGTAGTATTCCCCACAAAAATTTGATGAATTCATCAAGTCTTTGTGGGGAAATTTTATATGCCATTCTAATTTCCTAACTATCACCCGAATTTGTCAATGTACGGTATTTTTGATTTTTTCCGATTTGGCAACCATCTCGGCAAATTGTTCTTTGCTCCTGATAACTCTGAGTGATTTAATCTGATTGACAGCGATTCCACTCTGTATTTTCTTTTCACGGATTTCCTTGTAAGTGCCTTTTTTCATGACATAAACCATTGACGGTGCAATATCTCCGCATTCAGCCTGTAAATGTGTATAATCCACATTTACCTCTGCAAGAATACTATCAAACAGCTGTGGAAGTTTCTCAGCCGACTCATCGGATATTTCATCTTCCGTTTCAATAAACAGAACAATCCTTCCGGGAATGTGGTCATTGTCGGCATAAAGGCTGTAATCATTGATGTTGGTATGGAGAGCCTTTTCAAGAAGACGAATTGTTTCTGTGGTATGTTCCATTGTCATATGTAATCCTGCAAGATTGATAACTTGTTCTTTTCGATAGGCAAAGCGTATCAGGGGGGATTTTCCTCTGAAACCTGTGACTGCTACAACATCTTTCAGACAGTAACGGTAAAGTCCTGCTTCATTGGTGATGATAAGTTCATATTTTTTCCCTGCCTCAAGCTGATTCAAGAGAAGAGGATGCGCATTTTCGTCATTTTCGGGGAGAAATTCAAAAAAACCGCTGTCGGGAAGCATCATATAATCTTCTTCATTTGCATTGATTACAGTAGCAATCATTCCTTCGGATGCAGCATATATTACATAATGGAATGCAATGTCTTTTCCGGCATAATATCTCATTTTCTGTGTAAATGGAGCGAATTCCCCCGCACCGATACCAATAATAAGAGCCATATTTTTCCAGATTTTAGGTATGATTCCCTCATTGCTGCCGTATGAAAATACTTTGCGGAGTTCTGCAGCACGCTTCGGATCAGGGGAAAGCTGTTTCTCCAATTTGCTTCTTATCTGTTTGGGCATAACAACAGAACTGTTGATAACACCTTTTTCAATATCATCAATCAGTATTTCATGGTTTTCAATGATATAGGCAATCATATCAGTAAGTGCAGACATGAATACTGACATAAGGTATGTCAGGTCACCATCTTGGAGAGCATATCTTGCCTTGACATATTTCATATCAATTGGTTCAGTACAGCCCAATACTTCTGTTGGCAGGCAAGTGATATACTTTGCAAATGCCAGAGCCCTGCCCATACCATAGCCTGAAACATATCCCGTCTTGATTCCGCTCGGTGTAGTTTCCCCTCCACTCTCAATAAGGTTCATGCCTCTTCCGTACCGAATAAAACGATTTTTCCTTTTTAGTTCGGTTTTCAGATTTGCCAATATGATTGAGCAGCTTCTGATATAGTGTGTATAGGAACCTTTTACGGTAGGTATCATTTTCATGACCTTGATTGTTCCTGAGGTCTTTGAGAAGTAATCGACCTTGTTTCCGGTCAGAAGTCCTTGTTCACCTGTTTGGACCATTCTGTCCACATAGGGTTTGTAATCATCATAAGTGGATAACGGTACTTTATTTTGAAAGTCACTGACACTGTGTATGTCAGCAAATCCATATTTTTTGCCGTATTCGGTATTCTTGCTACATTTGAGTTGTTTCATCAGAAATTTTTCATTGTAAAAATCGGCTTTTTTACTCATTGAAATATATCTTTTTCTGTTGTGATTTCCGTAAGCAGCCAAGCAATTCAGAATAAGAAAATTCATTGCTTTTCCAAAAAAATTCAATTCAAGTCCTTCTTTCAGTTAATTATATGGACCAATCCATTTGCTTTTATTTACTAATGTTACTCAGGATATTTATAATATTTTGTACATGGGTATAGTGACAATTTATTTGATTGATTTTTTGAGATTTTAAAAAAATATCGTTAATATCACAAAACGGTTGCTAAATCAAAAGTTTATTCCACTTATTCAGGCAAGTGGTGGATTGTTTTTTGTCATGATAAAAGTTCCACATTTTGTCCATTTCCGCAGAGTCTTCTATATAAACATCTGTATCTGTCAATTTTTCGTATCTTACTACTTTATCACTTTTGCAATATGGGCATAATACTTTTTAATTATAACACAAATGTTTTGTTTTATCAACCTTTTTTTGCGACACTATCCAACAGCATTTTTAAAGCGTTGCATAACATTTCTTTGTTCGCAATGCTTCAGGATTTCCATAATATCTGTACTGTTATCATGGATAATTGTATCTCACATTGTCCTGACACCATCGGTAACAGAAACAGAATATGTTAACGGTTCTATTCCAAACTTTTCTTTATAAATCAATTTGATTAATTTAATAAAATCTTTTACGGCACCTGATTCCATAAGATTTACAGTACAACCGCCAAACCCCCCTCCTGTCATTCTGGCACCATAGACTCCCTTTATTGACCATGCCGTTTCAGCAAGCAAGTTTAATTCATCACATGATACTTCATATTGATCTCTGAGTGAAATGTGAGATTCATTCATCAAAAGACCAAAATGTCTGTAATCATGTCGTTTGAGTGCATTAACTGCCTCTATTACTCTGTGATTTTCATACACTGCATGGCGTGCTCTCATGCAGGACAGTTTATCTGTTATGAAGTGTTTTTTCTTCTCGAACTCCTCTGTATCAAGAGAACAAATCTCAGACACATTCATATTTTTAGCTGCCAATTCACATTCACATCTGCGTTGATTGTATGCAGACGAGGCAAGAGAATGTTTCACTCCGCTGTTAACAATCACAATGGCAATAGAGGCATCTTTAAGAGGAATATATTCATAGTGTAATGTACCGGAATTTAAAAAAAGAGCGTTTTTTTCTTTTCCCATTGCAATAGCAAATTGATCCATAATACCACAATTAACACCCATAAAGCGATTTTCGGCAAACTGGCTTATAATGGCAAGTTCCTGCTTGGAAATATAATGAAAAAAAAGTTCTTTCACAACGGCGGCAGTTACTACTTCAAGGGCAGCAGATGAAGAAATTCCTGCTCCCTCCGGCAGATTACTGCGAAAGAGAAAGTCACAGCCTCTTTCTAATTCATATCCAAAAGCTTTAAATGCCATTATCACGCTGACAGGATAATCTGCCCAATTATTCTGAAATTCCAAATGGTCAAGGTCATATTTCTTTATTGGTTCTGTGGAATAATTTGTTGAGTAAAACTGTAGCCTGCGGTCATTTCTACTTCTCGCCATGCAATAAATTCCCCTATTAATAGCACATGGAAGAACATACCCTCCATTATAATCAGTATGTTCCCCGATAAGATTTACTCTGCCGGGTGCAAAGCAGCACACATCAGGAAATGTGTAAAAAATTTTTTCAAAAAGCGATGACATCCTATTCTCCTCCAAAGGTCAAAAGATGAAAATGACTTATTTTAATTATAACTGAAAGTTCGTCTTAAAACAAGCCAAGTTTACAAAACTTTAGTGGATATATCTGAACTGATAGAAAAAGCATATTTTATTGATTGCTGAATCAGATTATAAACCTTATGGGGATTATATCAATTTACGAATCTTCTCCGAACTCTTCAACAAATTTTTTGTATCTCTCATTCGAAAGGTTATCATACAGCATTTTTGCCATCTGCCAGCCCCTTGTCAGCAGCACTTTTATCAGCCCAAAACATTCATGGTCGTAGGAATAAGTCAAATCGTTTTTTCATAACGGCGAATCTGTGTACAGTAAAATAATACCTCTGACATATTCATTTACAAAAAATGCTAACATTGTTTTCTGTTTGGGATAATTATTCTGTTTGGGTAATACCAAAAATTTCATATCATGTTAAAATTAGTAAAAATGAATCTGTTGGATAAACAGGAGGTTTTCAAAATGAAAGTCAAAAAAAGCAGAATTTTGCGTAAGGTCTTGGCGGTATCGCTTGCGGCAGCTATGCTTGCGGGTACAGGTTCTACTGCGGTTGGTCAGTTTATCGGCACAAATGTTTCTGTAAGTGCATCTGAAACTTACGGTGATTTTGAATATGAAATCAATGCTGACAACACAGTCACTATAACAAATTATACAGGCAATGGCGGAAATGTTACCATTCCAAGCAAATTAAATGGCAAAAGTGTTTCGGCTATCGGTAATGATGCTTTTTACTATGCTGATAAGATGAAAGCAATAACCATTCCGAACAGCGTGAAATCTATCGGCAGCAGTGCCTTTGAATATTGCAGAGGACTGACAAGCTTAACTATTCCCGATAGTGTACAGTATATCGGCAGCAATGCATTTGACTGCTGTTCCAATCTGACAAATGTAAATATTGGAAACGGTGTTATAATAATCGGCAGAGCTGCTTTTTATGAATGTGCATCTTTGACGAGTTTAACCATTCCCGACAGCGTGAAAACAATCAGCGACTATGCCTTTGAATACTGCTCAGGCTTGACAAGCATATCCATCGGAAGCGGTTTGCAGTCAATCAACCGCAGTGTATTTGAAGGGTGTGAAAGTCTGGAAAAAATAGATGTCAGCAAAAACAACACCGTATTTTCATCATATGGCGGTGTATTGTTAAACAAAGATAAAACAGAAGTAATGATGTGTCCCTACGGAAAAAAAGGTACATATTCTATTCCCAAAACGGTTAAATCCATAGGTGAATATGCGTTCAAAGATTCTGAGTTGACGAGTATAACGATTCCCAACGGTGTGACATCTATCGGTTATGAGGCATTTTTCAGATGTTCAAACTTGACAAGCATAACGATTCCAAACAGTGTTACATCCATAGATGGCTGGGTATTTTCCGAATGCAAAGAATTACAAAGTGTAATCATGCCCGACAACATAACATCAATGAGTGATGGAATATTCAGTGAGTGCAACAGTTTGAAAAATGTAACAATACCCGCAAAAGTGACATCTATCGGTTATTGTACATTTTATCGCTGTTCAAACCTGACAAGCATAACCATTCCCGACAGCGTAACATCAATAGACAGCCGAGCATTTGAAGACTGTGAAAAACTGGCAAATATCGTTATTCCCGACAGCGTGACAGAAATAAGCAAAGATGCATTTTATTCCACTGCCTGGTACGACAGCCTGCCTGACGGAATAGTTTGTGCAGGCAAGGTTTTGTATCAATATAAAGGAACAATGCCTGAAAATACAAAAATAGTCATTCCCAACGGTGTGAAATCCATAGCAGGATTGGCATTTTACAATTGTGAAGGTCTGACAGGAATCACTATTCCCAACAGCGTTACTTCCATCGGCAATATAGCATTTTATGGCTGTGAGAATCTGAAAAACATATCAATTCCCGACAGCGTTGGTTTTGTCGGAAGAAATGCTTTTGATAATACTGTATGGTACGATAATCAGCCTGACGGAATAGTATATACAGGCAAGGTTTTGTATAAATATAAAGGAACAATGCCTGCTAATACAAAAATAAGCATTCCAAGCGGTATTTTGTCAATAGGCGAAAGTGCATTTAACGGCTGTGGCGGATTAGCAAGCATTACTATACCTAATACCATGAAATCAATAGGTGACTGTGCATTTAATCAATGCGGTTTGACAAGTATCACTATACCAAGCAGTGTTTCATCAATAGGCAGTAAAGTATTTGAGGAATGCAGTAAACTGACAAGTATAAATGTTAATGCAAATAATAAAGCATATTCTTCTGACAGCGGAATTCTGTTCGATAAAAATAAAACGGTATTGATGGTCTGCCCGCCCAAAAAACAGGGAACTTATGCCATTCCGAACAGTGTAAAAAAAATAAGTGACTATGCCTTTTATGGAAGTGAACTGACAGCTGTAACTATACCAGACAGTGTTGTATCAATTGATATGTGCTGTTTCAGCAGAAGCTCTTTGGTAAGCATAACGATACCCGGCAGCATAAAATCAATAAACAGTGGTGTATTTGAGGAAACTGCATATCTTCAAGAGGTAATACTTGAAGATGGTGTTGCTGAAATAAGGAATTCTGCTTTCAGAAACTGCGACCATGATATAAATGTAGTCATACCCGAAAGTGTAACTTTAATAGATGAATGGGCATTTCCGGGCAGTAATGTTGTGATATACGGTAAAAAAGGCAGCTATGCGGAAGAATACGGAAAAGAATCTCATTCGTATGCCGATATATCTTTTGTAAGCGGATATAGTAATATTTCCCGTATTGACAATGATAATATCATAGTCGGTGACAGCGTGACAGTGAATGCAAACGCTGTATTTGGTGAGGGCGACTATACATATGCTGTACTTTATAAGAAAAAATCCGACACAAAATGGACTGTAAAACAGAATTACAGTTCAAATGATGTGATAAGTGTAAAACCTGCAAAAGCTACTGACTATGATATATGTGTCAAAGTCAAAGACAGCAATGGAACAATAAAAAAGAAATTCTTTGAAGTAAAAGTCAATGACAAGCTGAAAAATACTTCCACGATTTCCGCAGCAACAATAAAAAAGGGTGAAACGGTCACCCTCAAAGGTTCTGCAACGGGCGGTATGAGCTACTATAACAGTTATGAATATGCTGTACTTTATAAGAAAAAATCTGAAACAAAATGGACTGTGCGTCAGGGCTACTCATATAAAAATGAAATTATTGTTAGACCTTACACAAATACAGATTATGACATCTGCATTAAAGTCAAAGACTCAGAGGGCAATATCGCAAAGAAATACTTTACAGTGAAAGTCACTAAATAACATAAATTCGATAAAAGTATAAAAAATAAATCATCAATGTGAGCGTTCCTGCACTCGCATTGATGATTTATTCATAATTTTAAACTATAAATCACCAGTTTCCAAGTTTTGAAAAAATAAAGGACAGAGGAAATATTTATATTTTCTCTGTCCTTTTTGCGTAAAACAGAATCATGCATAATCAAAGACTGTATCGTTTTGATATAGTCTTTTTTTCATGCCTGTTTTTCAAGAAAACAGCTGTATAAACATTATTATAGACATGGTTCCTTAATGGACTGTTCCATATCCGCACAGCTGCCTTTATCTGATTATTTAGTAACCGTTACTGTAAAATATTTCTTTGCAATATGGTCTTTTTCGTCCTTGACTTTTATGCAGATGTCATAATCCGTGTTTGTGTAAGGTCTGACAAGAATTTCATCATTGTCTTTATAGCCTTGACGTACAGTCCATTTTGTTTCAGATTTTTTCTTATAGAGTACAGCGTATGTGTAGTCACCTACACCGCCTGCTGCAGAACCCTTCAAAGTCACTGTATTTCCCTTTTTGATAGTCGCTGCAGATATTGTTGAAGTATTTTTCAGCTTTTCATTTACTTTTAATTCAAAGAATTTCTTTACAATTTTTCCTGTGCTGTCCTTTACTTTAACGCATACATCATAATCTGTTGCCTTTGCAGGCTTGATTGTTATAACATCATTGGTGCTGTAATTCTGCTTTACAGTCCATTTTTTGTCGGCTTTTTTCTTGTAAAGTGCAGCATATGTATAATCACCCTCGCCCATTAAAGCCTTTGCATCTATCTCCACTGTATCGCCGAGCATGATTTCCCCATCGGAAATGTCGGACACATTCGCAAATTCGCTTACAAAAGGAAGTTCATTTTCATCTGCATAAGCTGCTACGGCACTGCCTGCTTCGCCGAATAAAGTAAAATCATCTCTTTTGCTGTTATAGTAACGATAGCCGAAAGCCTCTTCGCCGATTTCCGTAACACTTGCAGGAACATATGTGTTTTTAACACCCGTACAGTCGAAAAACGCACGTCTGTCTATGAAAGTTACGCTTTTCGGAATGGCTATATCTTTCAGACCTGTGCAGCCATAAAATGCGTTACTGCCTATTTTTTCCACGCCGTCGGGAATAGTTACGTTTGTCAGTCCACCGCATTCATAAAATGCATCACTGCCGATTACAGTCACACTGTTCGGAAGTGTATAGGTTCCTTTTTTGGCTCTCGGACAGAATATGACTTCTGTTTTGTCTTTGTTGAATAAAATGCCGTTATCCGAAGAATACGTCTTGTTGTTTTCAACAACATTTATCTCCCTAAATGCCCAGCAGCGGTTAAATGCACCGCCTGATATTTCCGTTACGCCTTCGGGAACAGTAACGCTTTCCAGACCGATACAATATTCAAATGAAGAAGGGGGAATTTCTGTCAGACCTTTTCCGAAAGTGACGCTTTTCAGGTTTTCGCAGAAACAGCATTCACCCCAGCCGACTGTTGTGATACTGTCGGGATATGTTACGCTTGTCAGCGTATTAAGACGATAAAACAGACCGAACCAGCTTTCAGAATATGTATAATATCCGGCAGTTTTTGTTACGGTTCTGCCGTCTATCGTGCCGGGGATAACGACATCTCCGCCTTTGCCCGTGTACCTTGTCAGTGTAATCGTATCATCATCATTTATTTGATACTTGAAATCACCGTAAGTAAATTCTTCATACGAATACGCACTGACAGAAGTATCCGTACCGACAAACTGACCTGCCGATGTAAAACCCGTGCCTGCCATCATAGCCGCCGCAAGCGATACCGCCAGAACTTTACGCAAAACACTGTTTTTCTTCATTTTCAAGACCTCCTATAATAAATTTAATTTTATGATAAAATTATATAGCTTTTTCTTAAAATTGTAAATGATATTTTGAGAATCTGCAGTAATTTCGTGTAAATAAACAAATTTTAATTTTGCTTTTTGTATGCAGGGACTATGAAATCAAGCGGACAGTCCGACACCATCTTCCACACAGAGTAAAAGGCAGCTATGACGGAAAATCCGTACAGCTGCCTTTGTTTGATGATACCGTATCGCTTTCAGTCTTTTTGGGTAGCACAGAAATATCTGTTTTATGGATTGACATTTTTATACGTTTCCATTATCTGTGAACGGAACTGCTCAAATGACATATTATCATTATCTCCGCCGCCCTGCACTCCGTCAAGGCTGAATTTGAATTCCTTTTCCTGATTGGCAAAAGTCATGTAAGGAGTAATTATATCTTCATAGTTGGATTTTGCCTTCTCATACATTTTATTGAAATCTTCATCACTTTTCAGCATTTCTGTTTCAGAGAGCTTTTTCAGAGCCGCTGTATATTTATCTTTCACATAGGAAAGCTGAGGCAATGCGTCAGTTGTAACGGTATTTTTGATAAGATTATTTCTTTGAGGAATGGAATGAGTTACAGAGGAATTGGCGTAAGGCTCGACAACCGCACAATTCACATTCAAGCCGTGAGTAATCCCAAACGGGCGGTCATTGTCATATACAATGAAAAGAGCCTTGCCATTGTCCTTGCGAAAATAAATATAGTGATTATTGTAGTTGTTGCGAATATCGTCAGGATCTGCCGAAAAATACTCTGCCGCCATGAAATTGGCATAGTTATCTACATCAAGCACTTTTTCAAGTTCCTCTTTTGTAATGTCCTGCTTGTTTATGACATCAAGGAAATTTTTAAGAGCAGAATGGTCAGTAGTCTTTTTATTTGTCTTTACATTGAAATTGTATTTAATGCCCTTTTGATTTTCCTGTACGCCATAGGAATTGGAGGTTTCATAATCCGCTCCCCTCCATTTTCCTGTACGCTTGCCTGTGTTGTCACATTCAGACCACATACATTTATAGAGGTCACCGCCTATGGCAGACTCAGGCAGTCTTTTTTCAAGGAATTTCTTGTCAACAGGCTCATATATTTTTACAAGTCCATAGTTATTTCCATTAAAAGTCATCTGTGAAAGACCTATTTTCTGCACAAGACAGTCTGATGCTTCAAACAGCTTTGTCGCATATATTTCTCTTATATTCGTTTCATCATAGCTTATATTCCATTTTACATCAAGCTTATCGAGGGTGGCAAATGTACGTTTTTTTCTTTTATCCCTGTCATCTGCATTTGTCCATGTTTTGACATCTGCACCATAGTCCTCTTCATCATCAAATGTTTCATCAAAGCTTATTTTAAAACTACAGATATTCGGCTTGCCGTCATAATCATAAAAAGGTCTGATAGACTGATTTCCTTTCAGACGTATGCCGACTTCTTCAACAGTATAGCTTTTATCACCTACACTGAAAGTGACATCTGCCTTGCGATATATTTCAGATTTTGCATTTTCGTCAAGTTCGGTATATCTCTGATAATCCTCCTGAAGCTTTCCTATTTCGTCTTTCGCCATGGATACGCTTACACATACTTTGTTTTCCAGATTGAAAATTTCGTTGTAAAGTGCAAGCCCTTCTTCTTCCGTTTCGGTATAGGTAGTTGTCACGGTTTCATTATAGTCCGAGATATAGGAATTGTCCTCTATCTTGACATACTGCCTGTTCATGCCCGAACAGCCCGAAATTCCTGTTGCCAGCATGAGGGAAACAACTGCAATTAAAATTCTTTTTTTCATAGTCATCCTGCCTTTCAAAATTATATTTTTAACGATTATATCACAAGCAACCGCTGTTTTCAATATTTTTACACATTTAAAGTAAAAAACTTTTATTTATGTCATCCAAAAAATATTTCTGAAGCATTTTCAATTTCTTTTTTTGCCTGTTTGCTTTCCAGATAGTCATATGAATACATCATAAATCCGTCTGCATTGATTTTACGGGTATATTCTATCTGTTTTTTAATATTGTCGTCACTCAAAAGCCATGTACCGCTGTCCGCATCAGAGCCTGCTTTATAAATTCCGAGTCCTGTATATAATTTTATATCAGGATTAGTAACAGTAGCTTTCCACCTGTCCGCAAGTGTGTTAAAAGGAAATGCGGGGTGGTCGTTGCTTACATATATCTGAGGACAGATATAATTGATATATCCTCTCTGAGAACACCATACATTGACATCTGCCCCTATTTTCTCATTGTTGTCAAAATTGCATTGAGGGGATATTCCAAATACAACATTATCTTTCAGAGAATGTATTTTTGAATAAATCCCCTCTACAAGCATATTAATATTAGCCTTCCTCCATTCGCCCTGAGAAATCGGCAAAAAATCACTTTTAACGGATTGGGCATAATTATCATAGCTCTTTTTATCGTAATCCAAATCTTCCGAGGGATAAAAATAGTCATCAAGCTGTATTCCGTCAACATCATAATTTCTGACAATTTCGGCTATGCCGTCAATTATCAGCTTTCTCACTTCCGGATAGGAGGCATCATAGTATGTTCCGTCTTTATATGTGAAAGTCGGATATTTTTTAGCAGGATTGCTTTCGGCAATATAGGAAGGTGTCTGAGCAGTCGAAACCCTCAAAGGATTCACCCATGCATGAACGGCTATCTTTTTTTCATGGAACGTTTTTATGATATATTCAAGCGGATTGAAATCAGGTGCAATTCCCTGAGTACCCGTTATGATATGGGAATACGGAAATATCTCTGATGGGTAAATAGCATCACTGAAAGGGCGTACTTGTATAATGGCAGTGTTGATATTGTACTTCGCACACTTCTCCGCCATTGCATTGATTTTTTCCTGAAAGCCTTTTTCCGTACGCTCACTTTCGGAAAGAGTAAGAGACATATATGGTATCCATATTCCGTGCATTTCGGACTTTTCGGAAGCCCTATATACAGGAACAAAAAAAACTTCTGCAATCATGAGAATAGCCAAAATGCCGGAAATCAAATTTTTTTCAATTTTCATGCAGACACACCCTTGATTTTATTTATATATAAATATATAATAACTGCATAGCTTTAATGACAGGAGAATAAAAAAATGGAATGGTATTATATTTTGATGATAATATACGCTGCTGCAATGAATATAGCTGCTGTGGTCGTAACGGTAAAGGACAAGGAAGCTGCCAAACACAAAAAATGGAGAATCCCTGAAAAGACTCTCTTTATAGTGGCAGCATTGAGCGGTTGTGTCACCATGTACATCACAATGCATCTGATACACCACAAAACTAAACATAAACGCTTTATGATAGGCATACCTGTCATATTTGTATGTGAAATACTTGCCGCAATCGTAATTTATACAATTTTAAGATAATTTTTTTCAAAAACCCCTTGCAATTTTCAAATGGATATGTTATAATGTTCGGGTAGTCTGATGAAGATTATATGCGCCGATAGCTCAGTTGGATAGAGTGACTGGCTACGAACCAGTAGGTCGGGGGTTCGAGTCCCTTTCGGCGTGTTTGATGATGTGTTCTGTTTTTCAGAACACATCATTTTATTTTTCAGGAATTCCAAGCAGTCTGCAAACAGCATATAAGCTATAAATGAGCAAATTTAAA
>DBXL01000127.1:0-4567 GCA_002309275.1 Ruminococcaceae bacterium UBA1213
AAATATCAGATAGACGTTGCCGTAAGAGCTTTCGGTACTTTCTCCATCAGGGTGACTGATCCGTGGAAATTCTTCAATGAAGTGATCCCTCATGAATGTGTCATGGAGGGTGCCTGTCTTGATGTAGAAGATTTCCTCAATGATACGTTCATGTCGGAATATCTTGGTGCATTGGGTGAGGCTCTGAGCAATATGTCCGTTGACGGCGTACAGCTTTCCAGAATTCCCACTCAGACAGGCAAGCTCTCACAGTATATGAGAGATGCACTTGATCCCGTATGGAATGAATGCAGAGGTCTTGAGATCGTCAATGTCGGCATTTCAAGCATCACTTATGATGACGATACAAAGAAACTCCTCCAGAAGAGAAATGAAGCTGCTATTTTCACTGATCCGAGTATGCGTGAGGCTTATGTGCAGACAGCCGTAGCAGACGGTATGAAAGCGGCAGGCTCCAATCCCAACGGTGCAGGAAATGCGTTTATGGCAATGAATATGGGCATGAATGCAGCAGGCAATTTTATGAACACGGCATCCAACACCAATATGCATCAGATGCAGATGCAGCAGCAGATGCGTCAGGCAGCAGCAGCGGCTCCGGCAGCAAACGGCTGGGACTGCTCATGCGGTCATAAGGGAAATACCGGTAAATTCTGTGCAAACTGTGGTGCAAAAAAGCCTGAGCCTGCGGGTTCATGGAAGTGCATATGCGGTGCAACCAACACAGGCAAATTCTGTGCAGAGTGCGGTGCAAAAAAGCCTGATGACGGCAAATGGACCTGTTCATGCGGTGCAACCAACACGGGCAGATTCTGTGCAGAATGCGGTGCAAAAAAGCCTGAATAATACAACTGTGCAAATCTGCACTTTTACGGAACAAAAATCCAACAAAACTATGCAAGACCTGTTTAAGACCAATATATAAACTTAAACAGGTCTTTTCAGCAGAAAAAAAGCTTTGTCTTTCAGTTGCGTGAGTAATTGAAAGACATAGTTGCTTTTTTAAGAAAAAACGGCAATAATTGTCAGTAATGTTCTTTTAAGGAAAATGTATTAATTTATGGATAATAACATAGGAGGACTTGTTTGAATGGAAACGATAGCCTATAAATGTATCAACTGCGGAGGTCCTTTGCAGTATAATCCCGCTAAATTGAAATTTGCGTGTGAATACTGCCGCAGCGACTTCACGGAAGCGGAACTTAAAGCCCACTGGGGTGAACTTGATGAAAATCTGAAACAGGAGGCTGTGGAAGAGCCTCAGAATACTCCTGAAAATCAGGATGAGTTTTCGGAAAATACGGTAATATACTCGTGCCAGAACTGCGGAGCGGAAATTATGGCTGAAAAAACAACTGCCGCTACTTTCTGCATATACTGTCACAGTCCCGTTGTACTCACCAACCGCCTTACAGGTCATTATAAGCCTGATTTGGTAATACCTTTTAAAATTTCCGAAGAAGAGGCAAAGAAAAAATTCTTTGAAATGTGCAGCGGGAAAAAATTCCTGCCGAACAAGTTTTTGAAGAATGCCGAACTTAATATGATAAAGGGTGTTTACTATCCCTACTGGATGGTGGATTCTCTCAAAGACGGCAGAATGGATGCAACTGCCAAAACGGTGCATACATGGTATGAAGGCGATATGAGAATCACCGAAACCAAAACGTACAAAGTCATACGTGCAGGAACCATAGATTTCAAGTGTTTCCCCCATTCCGCTATGGCAAAAGAAGACCATAATATGATGAAATATGTCAATCCCTATGACGACAGCGAAATGAAAGATTTCTCTATGGCATATCTTTCGGGCTTCCTTGCGGAAAAGCGTGATACCGAAAGAGAGGCGGCTCAGTCCGAAGTTGATAAAGAGCTTGTCGGATATGCCAAGAAAATGTACGGTGAAACCATGTCAGAGTATGACAGCTATAATATAGATAAAATCGACTTGAGAACTTTGAAGGAAAATTGGAAATATGCCTTAATGCCCGTCTGGATGATGACTTTTAACTATGAGGGAAAAAATTATCTGTATTCAATGAACGGTCAGACAGGCAAAACTTACGGTGAACTTCCCTGCGACAAGGGAAAACTTGCGCTGTTCGGAACAGCAATTTTTATCGTACTTATGATAATAGGAATTATTCTGGGAGGGTATTTTTAAAATGAAAAAGTCAAAAAAACTTCTCTTTTCCATATCGGCAATTATGCTTTTGATGGCTGTACTGGTATTCGGTTCAATGACCGTGTGTGCGGAATTTGAAGAATGTGATACCAATACCGCTGCCGTACAGACAACGGCTTATGACAGTAATTATGATGATGACTACTATGATGACTACTACGACAACAATACCCGTGAATACCGCAGGGGAACGGACTGGTTCCGAACAATCGGCACTTCTCTGCTTGTAAGCGTGATAGGCTCTGCTGTGGCTGTCGGAATCGTTTTAAGCAGATATAAGTTCAACGGCAGAACCGAGCCTTATCCCTATAACAAAAAAGCTGCTCTCGAACTTTCAGCTTCAGCCAGCCAAGATGTCCTTATCCATACGGACATTAAGCGTGAAAGAATCGAAAGAAACAGACGTTGAGCCCCCAAAATCAAAGGAGGTAATGATTATGAAATTTGAGGCAATGCCCATAGCAACCGAAAAACAGATTATTGAATCCGAAAGAGATGCACGCAGTATATGGCACAGCTACTATAAGGACATTTTTTCGGAAAAACAAATAGAATATATGTTTCAGCTTTTCCACTCCAAAGAGGCTATCAAAAAACAGATTGCCGACGGACATATCCATATGTCACTCCTGCTTGATGATGAATTGGTAGGATATATGTGCTACTATGTAAAAGATGATTGTCTGTATCTTCCAAGACTGTACATCAAGCCGGAATACCGTAAACATGGACTTGCTAAAACGGCTGTTGCACGTCTGGAAAAAATTATGGAAGACCCCGAAAACGGATTCACCCATATTAAAAAAATACGCCGCAATCTTTCCCGAAAAAATACTTTCGCTATTAATATATATGAACATCTCGGTTTTAAAAAAATACGTGAGGTTACCACAAATTTCGGTAACGGCTTTACTTCCGATGACTATGTGATGGAAAAATCAATCAATAAAAAGGTGAAGTGATATGGGCAAAAAACTGAAAGCTTATATAATTTCAATCCGGTCCCTTATTGAAAAAGGAGAGGATATTCCCGATATACAAGCCCTCAAAGATGAACTGCTTGTCGAAATATCCTTCTGGCAGCATGAAAGACTGATACATCTTTTAGTCACCATTTTATTTGCGATTCTGACCATGACGGTTTTTATTGTTCTCCTGTTTTACAGGGAGTTTTCCATGCTGATACTCCTTGCCGCACTGCTCTCACTCATGATACCTTATATCAGGCATTATTACATACTTGAAAACGGTGTGCAAACCCTCTACACCTTCTATGAAGAACTTTCAAAACGTCAGGGACTTATCCCTCAGAGTTGTATCCCCTCCCTTACGGGTGTTACAATCAAAAAACTTAAAAAATAAATATCGGGGCTTCTCTTTAAAGGGAAGTCCCGATTTTTTTTCATTTCTCATCTTCAACAGGTACATCTATATACTTTTGGGATTCTGCCGTCTTTTTTCTCACGCCGTTCACAGAGTCCCTCACAAAAACGGACATTCTGATTACCGATATTAAATCCCACAGTCCGCTGAATATCAGTCCCGCTCCTATCAGTATCATTACGATGTTGGCAACTCCGAAAGGCTTGGTAAGTGCCAGTATTCCCAAAACTGCCATTACCACCGCTCCCAAAAGCTGTATCCACCATCTTGACGAGTTGAGCTTCAGAAAGTCAAATGCATACTGCACCTTGATAACCGCCATTACAAGCAGAATAATGGCAAGTGCCGTATCTATGATACTGACAAAGAAGTCCGGATTTGCAAGGAAAAATATGCCGAATCCCAGCATTGCACCTCCCTGCACGAGTCCGAATGAACCAAAGGCACTCTCTGCCCTTGCCATGAAATACTTGATAATCCTGATAATGCCCCATACGCATAATACCGCTCCTATCCCCTGACATATCAGTCCGTTTATCATCTGCGGAAACATTACCATCAGTATTCCCAGAACGACCATTGCAGCATTCATTATAATAATTTCATTCTTCACGCCTCTTATATTGCCCCTTACCTCGTCCCATACCGGTGTTTTTTGATTTTTAGCCATTTTTACACCCCCTTTTCACTGTAATACCGCTTTCGCCTGTAAATTTATTATATCACGGCAATCCATAAATAACAATATCTTTTCCCAAAAACATATATCCCCTGTCAGATGTTCCGCATGAAAAAATAGAAAAAACTCCATTTTTCTTTTCAAAAAATGTCATTTTCCCTATTTATTAAGAACGATAAGTGTGTTATAATAAAAAATGCAGACACACTGCATACTATGATTTTACGGAGGTTTATCAAGATGAGCATGAAATCCACTGTATTGAGAAAAGTCATTGCCGTTTCAATGGCGGCGGCAATGGTGACGGGTACGGCTTTTTG
>DBXL01000127.1:4748-6782 GCA_002309275.1 Ruminococcaceae bacterium UBA1213
AATACAGGCATTACAGGCGTGACACTCCCCAAAACTCTTAAAGCAATCAAGAACCATGCATTTTACGGCTGTTCCAATCTTGCCAGCATCAACATTCCGAACACTGTTGAAACAATAGGTGAATATGCTTTCTGTGACTGTGCAAAAATGACTTCATTCAGCTATCCCATAAGCCTGAAATCGGCAGGCGGACGTATTTTCCAGAATACATCTATAAAGACTGTGACAGTGCCCGAAGAAGTAACAGAAATTCCAAGTTATCTTTTCCTTAGTGCCAATTCGCTTGAAAAAGTTGTTTTACCTGATACTATTACAAAAATCGGTAAATATGCTTTTGAAGACTGTGTCAATCTGACAAACATCAATCTTCCCGATGCGGTTGAAACGATTCAGGATGGTGCTTTTTACAACTGCGGTCTTACTTCAATCAATTTCCCGAAAAAACTTAAAAATGTAGGCTCCTATGTATTTAAACATACACCTATCAAGACCATGAAAGTCAAAGAGGGTGTTACGGCACTTCCGAACAATGCTTTCCACTCTGCAAACAAACTTGAAAGTGTAGTTCTGCCGACTACCCTCAAAACCATAGGCAATTACAGTTTTTATGAATGTACTGCTCTGAAAAGCGTTACCATTCCTGAAGAAACTGAAAGTATCGGCTTATGTGCATTCATGAATTGTACCGCTCTGACAAAAGTGGTTATGAACGACAGCCTGAAAACAATCGGAGATAGTGCTTTTGAAAGTTGTTCCGTACTTGCAAGTATAGAAGTTCCCGATACGGTCACAACGATAGGTTCTCATGCATTCAAGAACTGCAAAAAGCTGACCTCTTTTAATTATCCCAAAAAGCTGACTTCTATCGGAAGCTATGCTCTGGAAAATGTTCCCGTCAAGACCATTACATTAAAAAGCAGTGTAACGGAACTTCCCAACAATGCTTTTTATGGCGCCAATCTTCTTGAAAAAGTCGTACTTCCGAGCGGTCTGAAAAAAATCGGCTCGTCTGCTTTTGAAGGCTGCAGTGCACTGACAAGCGTGAATATTCCCGATAATGTTGAAAATATCGGTTCTCATGCGTTTAAAAACTGTACAAAGCTGACTTCCGTAAACTACCCGAACAGCCTGACATCTGCGGGAAGTTATATCTTTGAAAATACGGGTATCAAGACCATCACAGTCAAAGAGGGCGTAACTGCACTTCCGAGCAATGTATTTTTCTATGCCAACAAGCTTGAAAAAGTAGTTCTGCCGAGTACTCTTAAAAGTATCGGTTCAGGTGCTTTCCAGAACTGTTATTCTCTGACAAGTGTCAATATTCCCGACAGCGTTACATCAATCGGCAGTTCTGCCTTTGAGAAATGCCAAGCATTGACTTCCATCAATTTCCCGAAAAATCTGACTTCAACGGGTGAGTATATCTTTTTCAATGCAGGTGTCAAGACCGTCACAGTTAAAGAGGGTGTGACAGCTCTCCCGAACCATGCTTTGCACCATGCCAACAAGCTTGAAAAAGTCGTTTTGCCAAGTACTCTTACAAGTATCGGTTCAAATGCTTTCAATAGCTGTTCTTCCCTGACAAGCGTGAATGTTCCCGACAGCGTTACATCAATCGGCGGCTCTGCCTTTGAGAACTGCTCAAAGCTGACTTCCATCAACTTCCCGAAAAGCCTGACTTCTATAGGAGATTATGCTTTTCATAATGTTCCGCTTGCGTGTGTGACTGTCAAAGAGGGCGTGACAGCTCTCCCGAACCACGCTTTCCATCATGCCAACAAAATAGAAAAGATTTCTCTTCCGTCTACTCTGAAAACAATAGGCAATAATGCTTTTGATAGCTGTTCCTCACTTAAAATATTGAAAGTAGGGACAAGTATCGAGAAAATTGGCGGATATGCGTTCTATAACTGCAACGATTTAACAATATACGGCAAAGCGGGAACCTTTATGTCAACATTTGCCGCAAACAACGATATCCCGTATGTATCGGAATTCAGCAATCTGTCCATTGTTGCTCCTGTTGACAAAGTA
>DBXL01000127.1:6857-7151 GCA_002309275.1 Ruminococcaceae bacterium UBA1213
AAATGGACTACCCTCAAGAATTTCAATTCAACTGCAAACACTTCATTCAATCCTCCCTACATGGGCGACTATGATATATGCGTTAAAGTAAAAGATGCAGGCGGTAATGTAAAACCCAAGTATTTCACCGTAAGTGCGGAAAGAATTCTGAAAAACAAATCCACTCTTTCAGATAAGGAAATCCTCTTTGGTGAGAGCTTTACTGTCAATGCAAAGGCAACAGGCGGTTACGGCGGTTATAAATATGCAATCCTCTACAAGAAATCCGCTGATTCAAGCTGGGTGACAAAGCAG
>DBXL01000127.1:7226-8247 GCA_002309275.1 Ruminococcaceae bacterium UBA1213
CTCAATATCAAAGTAAATAAGCCTCTTGCCAATGTTTCGACAGTTTCCTCTGGGGAAATCTATCTCGGCAACTCCGTTACGGTAACAGGCAAGGCTACAGGCGGTATCGGTGCTTATACTTATTCTTTCCTCTACAAGAAAAAATCAGATACCAAATGGACAACTAAACAGGGTTTTGCAGAAAATTCAAAGGTTGATATAAAACCCTCCTCCGCAACGGATTATGATATATGTGTAAAGATACAGGACGGCAGAGGCACTGTTGAAAAGAAATTCTTTACTCTCAAAGTATCCGCATCAGCACCTCTTGCAAATAAAGGCACTATTTCCACAACTTCCATAAAACTCGGTGAAACAGTTACTTTGAAAGGCTCTGCAACGGGCGGAAAAACACCTTATACTTACGCATTCCTCTACAAAAAGACTTCCGATACAAAATGGACTGTAAAGCAGGATTTCAAAGCAAATGCAACCGTTGACATTAAGCCTGCTGTCGCAACAACCTATGATATGTGTATCAAAGTAAAAGATGCAGGCGGTACTGTCGAAAAGAAGTTCTTCAAAGTTACTGTAGCAAAGCCCCCTTACAAATGATTCCACCATATCTGCAACAGCTATTAAAAAAGGCAGCACGGTTACAGTAAAATGTGCCGCTTCGGGCGGTGCAGGCAGCTATACTTATGCTGTACTCTACAAGAAAAAATCCGATACAAATTGGACTGTAAGCCAGAATTATTCTACCAATACAAGTGTTTCTGTAAAGCCCTATCTTGCAACAGATTATGAAATCTGTGTAAAAGTAAAGGATAAAGACGGCACTATCACAAAGAAATTCTTTGCAGTAAAAGTATCGGCAACCTGAGATAAATCAAACAAATAACTATAAATTGGCGGCAAGTCTTGAAAGAAACAAGGCTTGCCGCTGTTAATATTTGCTGTTCCCAAAAAATGACATCAAAAAAAGCACCTGCAAAAGCAAGTGCTTTTTCTCAAAAGTCCGAGTGACTGGAATCGAACCAGC
>DBXL01000051.1:0-7451 GCA_002309275.1 Ruminococcaceae bacterium UBA1213
TTTGTCCATATTTTGAGTAGCAGATTCTACCTTCATGTTACTACATTTAATTGTAACATGATATTGAATTTTTGTTACTACCCAAACAGAATAATTATTCCAAACAGAAAGCAATATTGATATTTTTAAGCAAATAAAATGCAGTCATACAGAAAACTTTCACAGATTTTTGTATGACTGCTTTAAAAATCCATCCTTTTAAACATTATCTTCAGTCTTTTTGATTTTGTTATCAAGGCGATATTGTGACGGTGTGACACCATAGTATTCCTTAAAAGCCGTACTGAACTTTGTATGACTTAAATATCCTACTTTCAGTGAAATTTCATCAATATTGAATTTACTGTTCTTCAACATATCCGCTGCTTTCTCCATACGGACTTTCTTTTGATAATCCTTGTAGCCGTATCCATACACATTGCGGAAATAATTTTTAATCGTCGTTTCACTCAGTCCATATTTCTCCGCAAATACCGATACAGGCCATTTTTTACCATAATCTTTAGTCAGCTTCTCATAAATATCCTCTGCAATTTTTGCCTGTGCACTCGTTGCAAACGTTCTTAATTTTGCTTTTGAAGTAGTAAGGTCTGTACCAATATTATGTCCCAGTTCTGCCGTTTTAATGATGATTGCCTCACAGTCATAGTCATCAAAACAATATTTCAAAAGTTCCGAAAGTGTCCGTTTCGTATTGTCCGAAGCATCAACAAAATACATCGTATTGATACTGGTTGCATATTCGGGCATCTTCATTCGCTTAATCGCTTTCTTTAGCATGGCTAAAGTAGGAATCTCTACAATCACTTTATCTACCTGCATGATAATCTCAAGCCCTAAATAATCGTCTGTTACAAAACGAAAACTGCCGTCATCATCAACTTTGTAATCCATTGCAATCTCTCCGGCAGAAAGATATAAACTTTCTCCGTTTTCGCCCTTGAATTCACATTTTCCGCTCCTGCACAAATTGATTCGCAAATAGCGTCCCGTTCCGCCAAACTGCAGTCCAAAATCAGGTATTTGCTCGGTATGAATATCCCTTACAATAATTTGCATACTCTCAGACGGAAAATACCCTATAATACGATTCATTTTCCCGTCTGAACACGGAATTTTCACTTCAAAGCGTTTTTTATCGGCTTCCAATAAAGCTCCGAACTTTTTCAGATAATCCAAATCTTCTAATTTCATTTTGCAATCCTGCTTTCATTCTTCAATTACAACTTACCAAATATTTTCAAAAGGAACCCTGTCCCCCAACTATTTCCATTTCTCATGTTTTTATCATATCAGAAATCAAAACCTATTTCTACCACATTTATGTAAATTTTTTGCTAACTACAAATATTAAAGTTCTGCCCTCAGGCACTCATGCAAAACAGCAGTTGATTTCCCAATATTTTATCCGGAAATCAACTGCTGTTTTTTTGGAAACACCCTTTTCTTACTTCCTGGCGTAAACTTTAAAGTATTTCTTCTCCACTTTGCCGTAGAAATCCCTTACTTTTACGCATACATCATATGTAGTTGCCTTCATTGCAGTAAATACTGCTGTCGTACTGTCACTGAAATCTTTCAGCGTGGTCCAACCGGAACTTTCCTCACTCTTGACATAAAAAGCATTCTGATATTTTCCTGCACCACCCTGTGCCGCTGCTGAAAGTTTTATCATATCTCCTACTTTTACATAGTTAGCTGATATTTTTGAGCTGTTCACCAATTTCGGACATACTTCAACCGTTTCATACACTTTCTGGATAGTTCCCTTTTCATCTCTGACTTTGATGCATATATCATAATTTGTCGCTTTCAAAGGCTTGAAACTTGCAGTGGTTTCTTCACTGAAATCCTTTACTTGACACCACTTTTCATCTTCATGCCTTTTCTGATAATATGCATAACTATACTTTCCTATACCGCCTGTCGCCTTACCTTTCAGACTTATTTCACCGCCCAGATATACTGTATGGCTTGCAACAGATGACTTATTCTCCAATGGCTTCTTAACTTCAAAAGTCATGTACTTCTTCTCTACATTTCCCTTTGCGTCTTTCACCTTGATGCATACATCATATGCCGTTGCGGTAAGCGGTTCAACCGATACTCTATCACTTGTGCTGAATTCCTGCACCGTCGTCCAGTTACTGTTATACGACCTCTTATAATAATATGCATACTGATACGGTGCATTTCCCTTGTCTGCTGCACCATGGAATGTTATTTTCTCTCCCAGTACGATAGTATCTGCACTGATTGATGACTTATTTTCAAATGCATTATGCGTATCTTCCAATTTCTGAGGCTCATCCGTCTTTGCTTTCTCTGCCGCAGCATTGTTTTCAAGCTTCGTTGCATAATTGAGAGCTATCCAGCCGTTCTTTGAATCATAATTGACATATCCCCATGTATAGCCCTCATTTTCCCTTTTCTTCGTCACTTTAACCACTGTGCCGCATGGAACAAATCCTATTTTTCCATAAGATACACCTGCATCTGCTCTGAAATTCAGTCCTGCTTCATCTGTCACTTTCCACGTTTCCTCTATCTGCTTTCCACTGCTTGTTGCTGTCGAGCCTGATGTGAAATGCAGTTCGGGACTTTTGATATACCATACAGATGACCTGTAATAATTATACAGATTAACATTTGAATTCGTCAGCGGTACTCTCTTGGTAGGCGTTCCCTTATTCGGATCCGAACAATAAAACATATCCTCCGCTGCAACATAGTCCGTCAACAAAATAGCGTGCGGTATGTCATAATCATAGTACACAATACCCTCAGGGTGCTTTCTGAGCATATCTATCAGGTACTGCTTAATACTTTGTCTGCTGTTCGTGCCTACGACATATCTCACCGCATCATTGACAACAACCACATTTTTTGTCGTGCCGTAAAATGTGTAGTCACAGACCATTCCGCCTCCTACCCACAAGCCGTAATCATAACGACATTTACTCTCTGTTATCGTCATCCACTTGGGATCACCCAACATCAAAGCCGCTCTCCTGAGCAGCATTACATTTGAGGCAAGCGTACAAGTCACATCTGTATCTTGATTTACAAACACTTCATCTGCATTTACCTGGTCAAACGTTGCAGCTTCCGTATTAATCACTCCTATCGGTGCGGTCATAACTGCACTGCACAACAATGCAACCATGACCTTTTTTAAATGGTTCATTGGTAAAACCTCCTTCATGTTATTTATCTATTATCATAAAACATTATTACAAAAATTTCAATACTTCACCCTAATTTTTGACATTACTAACAATAAAGTTAATAGTATTTGTAAATTATTACAATTACTTAATTTTTATTACAATTTAACTTGTTTAAAAATCACAAAAAAGAGTATCAAAATATAAATGATACTCTTTTGAAATATTATTGAGATTTCTTTTTTAAACTTCTGTAACCGTTATCTTCTCAAACTCTATCCCCGACTGTCTGTTGACTATATCCTTTACCGTCACTGCCGTTGCTTCATTCAAATTTCCCTTGGACACTATCACTGTACAGCTATTATTATTGATACACACAAGACATTCATTAAATCCCTTTGTCTTTATCTCCGCTTCTATGTCACTCTCCGCCTTTATGATATTGGCAAGTTTCTCCGCTATCTTTACGGCATCTTTCTTGGCTGTTTCTGAACTGGAATCAGAATTAATTATATCATACAAGCTTTCCTGTGCCTTGTCCTGCGACTGCATACGTTTTGCCCGTTCACACGAAAAATACTCCTGCTGTTCCTTTGTCAGAACACTGCTCACTTCTTTCACTGTTTCCTTTACCTTTTCAGCCTTTGAACTTTCACTCTTTGATACCTCTGATTTCTCTGACTTTGCCCCCGATACCTCCGTATTGACATAAGTAGTCTGTCCGAGCTGCTTGGATACACTTACCGATTGCCCTGCGTCATTCACGCTTACAGGCTCTACTCCCGAAAACTGCCAATTTAAATATACTGCTGTCCCCAGTGCCGCCACCATTGCCGCTATCAATAATTGTCTTTTTCCAAATGTCATCGAATATCTCCCCTATCTCATGTACTCATCTTGCTTACACATATATGCGACTTCGTTACATCAAGTGCCGCACTTACTGCCTCCACTACCTTTCCGCATACCTCCTCTTTATCGCCTCCCTCACATACTACCAATACCCCCTTTATTTTCGGCATCAGCTGTCCCACAGTCAACGCCTTTTCTGAGCCGTCATTCTGACGTATCACTATACACGACTGCTTTTCATTACTTTGCTTATCCGATGAAGTTTCCCTCTGCTGTATGTCATTGTCAGTAGCATATATATTCCTCACTGTTCCGTCTATTGTCAGCATGATTTTTGTTTTCCCTACCCCCTCTATGCTTGCAAGCATATTCCCCAATTCATCACATAATCCCTGCCTGTACTCCTCCACTGTATCTGTTTCACTTACCGTTACTTCTGCAAAAGTGTCCTTCTTCTCACCGCTCCCGAAAAATCCGGAAAAAAATATAAGTACTATCCCTGCAAGCCCTGCTATCACCGTAACTTTAAGTAGATTCTCCTTTTTGAATATCTCCCCCATGTTCTCCACCTATCCCGACACACTTACATTACATTCTATGCCTAATCCCCTGATGATTTCCTTTACAGCCGACACTTTAGAAATATCCCCCCGACTCAGCACTATATCTGCCTTTACCATATTTATGCAGTTATCTTCATCAATATCCATACTTATTTCTATCCCTGCAGGAAAAATATTTTCCCCTCCCAAATTCTTCTCAATCAATCCTTTTATCTCTCTTTGAACATATTCTATTTTTTGCTCTGCAATTTCCTGCGGTATCTCTCCGGAAAACTCTCCCACACTTCCCATATCTGCCTTAAACTCCCCTATTACACTCCCTATCGGCACTATCACCGAACAAAGCATTAATCCTCCCAATACATATCTCACTGTCTTTTCGAGCTTCATATCCGATATGAACATCTCTGTCATACATACCACTGCCGAACTGATACATATTCCTGCTGCCCATTTTGCCAATTCGTCCATAACTCATCTTCCTGTCAGCAAAATAATCCCTGTTGATATGACAAGCACCGCCAATGCACAAAATAATAAGCCTGTCATCACCGCAACTGCCTTTGATATGCTTCTGAATATCTTCGTCATTTCACTCAGTCCCATTATATCCCCTGCACTCGACAGTACGAACATCGAAAACTGCCACACAATACACTCCAATGCAACAGGCATTATAATTAATCCACCTGCTATTATTACAAATACCCCTGCACCTGTCTTTAACAGTTCTACACTGCCATTAAACGTATTCAAAGCCTCCCCCAATGCTCCGCCCACCACCGGCACAAATGAACTGACTGCAAACCGCAATGCTTTTTTACTCACGTTATCCATTGATGATGTCATTATCGTTTGCAACGACAGCACCGCTGTAAATATTCCCATTATAAACGTCAATGCCCATTTCGCTGTTTTATACACGCTTTCACATAAACTGCTTATATTCATCTTCACCGACAATGAAGACGTTACCGTCAGTGCCAGAAATACATTCATCAGCGGTGAAACTAATTTGGCACTCACTGTTGAAACAGCATTTCCTGCCGTCATCATCATTGTATAATATGACGTTCCTGTCATTTCCTTTCCTGAGGATATTACAAGCCCTGCCATTATCGGCACTAACAGCACCATAAATCCCGATACACCGTTAAGCACTTCAACGGCTCTCTCTATCGTACTGCACAAAGGTACTATTACCGCTGTACATATGCACATCGTTCCTACTGCATTCGATACGCTTTTCAATTTTCTCTCCCCAAGCGTTACATTGAATCCCTCTGCCATGGAACACATCAGCATTATCCCCATACATACCGACATTCCTAAAAAAGCTGTATGACTGCCTGCATTCAGCATGGAAATCATTTTTTCAAGCACTCTTCCGAAATCCAGTTCCGACATTTGACCATAATCAACAGATGTAATGCCTATTTCCGATAAACTTCTCCTGACCTCTGACGGCAAGCTGTCATACAGGCTTTCTGCATTGATATGCACTGCTCCGCTCTCCGCTCTCATTTTATCAACTCCATAGCCGTATTTAATATATTCCTGAACAACGGCAACGCTGTTATTATGACCGTCACCCTTGACGCAAATTCAACTTTTGATGCCAATGCTCCCTGTCCCGCATCTTTACAACTGTCAGATACAAACTCACACACCAGACATATTCCCAACGTTTTTATCAATATTTCTGCATACTCTCCCCCTGATGTCAAATCATTTATTTGTTCTATTACAGGCGATACTCTTGAAAGTACACTTATCAATATAAATCCTCCGCCCGCCACTGCAAGCAGTACCGCTGTTTCAGGTGCATACTTCTTTAATCCCAATGCACCAAATGCCGTTATTAATGCTATTACGCATATCTCTATAATTTCTCTCATATCTAAAATCCAAACAGTGTTTCTATTGTGCTGAACAAATCCGCTATCTTCTGCACCAGCATTAATAATACTACTATCAATCCTGAAAGCGTCGTCATCATTGCCTGTTCCTCTCTGCCCGACCTCGACAGCACAAGACTTAATACCGCTACTATAATTCCTATTGCTGCTATCTTGAATATGAAATCTACATTCATCTTTCTCTCCCGTTCAGCATATCAGTACCGCTGTCATCACTCCGCAAAACATTCCTACTATCCTGTAAACTCTGCATTTGGAATTCATCTCACTTTTTAATCTTTCCCACCTTTCCCTCACCAATTCTTCATGCAGTTTTATTTTTGACACTTCCCCCTCTCTGTCACTCACCCCGAACATATTGCCAAAATATTCTATTATCTCAATATCAGCCTTTTCAAAATGCTGTTTCTTCATGTTTTCATCAACCGCCTTTTTCCATGCGGTTTCTATGGCTTCACCGTTATCCATGTATTTCTCCGTGTCAGTCAAAATCGGCTCTGCAAGCGGTATATTTATCTCCCTTAAAATCTCCCTTACAGACATTCCTCCATATGAAATCATTGTCTGCACCTGCGTCAAAAACATGATATACTGCTCAAAAAACTCTGCTTTTTTCCTCAGCCTCAGTGAAAAATATATTCCCCCCAGCGTTCCGCATATCACTATCAATACTCCGCCTATCAACTTTAACATCTCTGCTCACCCAGCTTTATGAATTGTGCAATTTTACAAGGTCTGTTTGATGACTCCAATATCACAATATTTCCAAATGCACCCGTTTCAAGCAGTTCAACAGCCTGCTTTCTTCTCATCAGTTCCTCATAATTCCCTGCATGAATGCTTGCTATCACAACCGCTCCTGCATTGAATCCCTGTGAAACAAGTTTGCAGTCTTCATTTGTACCAAGCTCATCACATATTATTACCTGCGGTGACATCGCCCGTAT
>DBXL01000051.1:7504-26953 GCA_002309275.1 Ruminococcaceae bacterium UBA1213
TATGCCGTTCCCGAATACGTCCCCGACAGTTCCCCTCTTTCATCTATGACTGCTGTTCTTGTGATATGACACCCTATCCCCAATGACAGACTCCTTGCCAAATCCCTCAATAAAGTCGTCTTTCCGCTTGACGGCATTCCTGCTATTAATATTCCTCTCTCAAACGGATACAAATGATTGATAATTTCCTCCGATACTCCAAAAACCTGTCTTGCTATCCTCACATTCATTGATGATATATCATTCAGTGCAGATATTTTCCCCTCCGTCAGAACTGCCGTTCCGCACAAGCCTACTCTGTGACCGCCTTTTACTGTAATATAACCGTTCTTTATTTCATCCTGTCTGCTGTACACGGAATAATCACATATTCTTCTGAACGTGTCATATATACTTCTTTGTGACGCTGTAAACGCCTTTTCACCCATGGTATATATAATTTTCCCCTCACTGTCCATAAATACAGTCGTTGCACCGTCTGAAAGGGCAATCGGCTTGTTTGACCTTATGCGTATCTCCTGCACAGTGCTTTTTCTGCTGTCAGGGATATTCTTCAGTACCGCCCCTATATCCTCCGACAATATCTCAACCGCACTGTCAAATGCTTTGGTATCTGCCATTTCAAACATTCCCTCCGTTTCTGATATTCTATAAATATTGCTGTGCTTTCAAAAATATTCCTTTACACTGCCCCTTTTTAATGCTATAATACTTTCTCGAGGTGACTTTTTATGGATAAAACACAATCCGTTGAACACAGCATTATCACAAAATACAAAAAAACTCTTTTTCACAGATTTATCGGAGCTGTCAAAGACTATGAATTGATTTCTAAAGGCGATAAAATAGCCGTCTGCATATCAGGCGGTAAGGATTCCATGCTTTTGGCAAAACTCATGCAGGAACTTTCCAAACATGGTGAATATCCCTTTGACATGGAATTCATTGTGATGAATCCCGGATACGCACCACAAAATCTTCAGAAAATCATTGACAATTCCCAAATACTCGGCATTCCTGTTAAAATATTTGAAACCGATATTTTTAATTCCGTCTTTCACATTGAAAAAAATCCCTGCTATCTCTGTGCAAGAATGAGAAGAGGACATTTATATAAATATGCTCAGTCGCTTGGCTGTAATAAAATTGCTCTCGGTCATCACTTTGATGATGTCGTTGAAACTATTTTAATGGGTATGCTTTACGGGGCTCAAATCCAAACCATGATGCCACGCATTAAAAGTACCAATTTTGACGGCATGGAACTTATCCGCCCCATGTATTATATCCGTGAAAAAGATATTATTTCATGGAGAAATTACAATAAACTGGAATTTTTGCAGTGTGCCTGCCGTTTCACCGAACAAAATGCTCTCCTTGACGGCACCGGCACTTCCAAACGTCAGGAAGTTAAAAATTTAATCAAAGAAATGAAAAAAGTCAACCCACAGGTTGACATCAATATTTTCCGAAGCGTTGAAAGAGTCAATCTTTCCACCATTATCGGCTACTACAATGAAGATGAGGAGCATAACTTTCTTGAAAAATTCAAATAAAATTCTGACAAATATATTTTTCGTGTCAGGCATTACTATTCTTTGTACAATTCTGTGGGGAACTGCTTTTCCTGTTATCAAAATCGGCTATCAGCTTTTTAATATACAAAGCACCGATACGCCGTCAATCCTCATATTTGCGGGTGCAAGATTTG
Source organism: Ruminococcaceae bacterium UBA1213 (assembly GCA_002309275.1). Taxonomy (GTDB): domain Bacteria; phylum Bacillota; class Clostridia; order Oscillospirales; family Acutalibacteraceae; genus UBA1213. Next base: position 9,216 of record DBXL01000051.1, read on the forward strand.
CTATTGCAGGTCTGATTGTCCTCATAATCGGACTGATACGCAAACCTGAAAATATGCTTATTCACAAAAAAGATATTCTCCCTATTGGAATACTCGGATTTTTTCAGACCTTCATGCAGTATCTTTTGTTATATATCGGTCTGTTGAACGTTTCCGGCACAAAGTCCTCTCTTTTAACATCTGTTTCCGCTTTCGGCTCGGTCATTCTCTCTGCAATTTTCTTTCAATCCGACAAACTCTCTTTCAAGAAAATTCTCGGCTGTCTTGTCGGCATTTCGGGCATTGCTGTTATTACCCTCTCCGGCGGTGATTTGGGCGGATTTTCTCTCATTGGTGACGGTCTGGTCATTTTATCAAACTTATCGGGGGCTTTCGGAAACGTCATAAGTAAAAAAATTGCCCCTAACCGAAATCCTCTGCAAATTTCAGGCTGGCAATTAACTTTCGGCGGTTCTGCACTTATCATTACAGGCTTTCTGTTCGGCGGAAAACTGATTTTTTATAACATACAATGCATTTTGGTACTGCTTTATCTCGCTTTCATGGCTGGTATTGCCTTTATGCTCTGGACCATGCTGTTATTTCACAATCCTGTCAGCAGAGTGGCTGTTTTCAATCTCTTTATCCCCGTATTCGGCACAATGTGGTCAGGCATTTTTCTGAATGAAAATATTTTCACCGCCACCAATATGACTGCACTTTTGCTTGTCTGCTCAGGGGTATTCCTTGTAAACTTCAAAAAAAGGACATGACGCATCATGTCCTTTTTTCATTACACTTTTACACAAAATAATCCGTCTTTCACACAGTATGCATACAAATATTTTACACGGCTTATTTTAAATCTTGCTTCGGCATTTCCCTGCGGGTACAGCTTTACAAACTGTACTCCGTTATCGGATACCGCCGCCAAAAATGAAATATACTATTCCTTTGTCATGGGATGTTTTACTGTCACATAATATTCGTCTTCCACTCTCTCAAAATGAATGGTATGCTCTGCATCTTCCTGTTCCGCTCCAAGCGGCGGCAATGTCAGACCACAACAGCTTATTACCGCCTCTCCCACTGACTGTATCACGTTACTACAAATAGGACAAACATAAAATTGATTCCTCAGCATATTTGATGACCTGTTTTTATTGCAAATATGCTCGCCTGACAAAAGCTCTATCACGGATATATCAAGTGCCTTTGCCAACGGCTCTATCAGGCTTATATCGGGAAATCCCTGTCCGTTTTCCCATTTGCTCACCGCCTTGCCGGTAACATAAATCTTTTCTGCCAATTCTTCCTGTGTCATATTCTTACTTTCACGAAGTCTGCGTATGACTGCACCTGTAACATATTTATCCATTTATATCAACCCCCTGTGAAATAAGTCTAACATACATACAGAAAAAATGCTACCTACGCTCCGTAGAATCTCAAAAGCCCCTGTATCCCGAACAGATACAGAGGCTTTTAAATTACTTCTTATTTCTCTTTGACAACGGCTTATCAGCAGTTATCTTCTTTATGATACTTTTCTTCTTTCCGGAACGCTCAAACACAGGCTCACTCTTTTTATTTACCGTGTCAGCCGTTATGGTTATCTTTGTTATGCTGTCATCAGACGGCACTTCATACATCAGCTTTTTCAGAATATCTTCCATTATAGAACGAAGTCCCCTTGCTCCCGTATGACGCTCAAGAGCTTTCTTTGCAACCTCCGTCAGTGCCTCGTCATCAAATACAAGCTCCACTCCGTCAAGGGCAAACAGCTTTGCATACTGCTTTACAAGAGCATCTTTCGGCTCTTTCAATATCCTTACAAGTGCCTCTTCATCAAGTCCGTTGAGTGCCGTAATAACAGGAAGTCTGCCCACTAACTCCGGTATCAGACCGAATTTTACCAAATCCTGCGGTATCACGTCAGACATCCAGCTTGTTGTATCAAGCTCTTTTTTCGTCTTTATATCTGCATTGAAGCCAAGACTAGAAGAGTCTGTCCTCTTTTCAACGGTCTTTTCAAGTCCGTCAAACGCTCCTCCGCATATAAACAAAATATTCGATGTATTTATCTGTATGAATTCCTGCTGGGGATGCTTTCTGCCTCCCTGCGGGGGAACATTGGAAACAGTGCCTTCCAGTATCTTCAGAAGAGCCTGCTGTACGCCCTCACCGCTTACATCACGGGTGATTGACGGATTCTCCGATTTTCTTGCAATCTTATCTATCTCGTCAACATAGATGATTCCACGCTCTGCACGCTTTATATCATAATCTGCCGCCTGTATGAGCCTTAAAAGAATATTCTCGACATCTTCACCTACATAGCCTGCCTCTGTCAGAGTCGTTGCATCAGCTATCGCAAACGGCACATCAAGTATTTTAGCAAGCGTCTGCGCAAGCAGAGTTTTACCCACACCTGAAGGTCCAAGCATCAGAATATTGCTCTTATTCAAAGCAACTCCGTCATCATCAGGATAATTAATCCTCTTATAGTGATTATACACCGACACTGCAAGTGATACTTTTGCTTCATCCTGACCTATTACATATTCATCAAGCTTTGCCTTTATTTCCTGCGGCTTCGGAAGTTCATCAAGACTCTTGAAAAACTCCTCTCCCACATCACCCGCTTCATCAATAAATTCAGGCTCCACTTCGGGATCAAGTATCGACATGCACAGCCTTACGCACTCATCGCATATATACACTCCTGAACCCTGTATGATTTTATTTACAATACTCTGCGGCTTTCCGCAGAACGAACAGTGTATTTCTTCTTTTTTGGGCATCTTTGCAGCTCCTTATCGTTGTGTTATTACCTTATCAATAAGACCGTATTCCAATGCCTGCTGTGCCGTCATAAAGTTGTCACGCTCGGTATCTCTTGCAATAATATCATAAGGCTGTCCTGTCTTTTCAGAAAGTATCATATTGAGTTTCTTCTTTGTCTGTATGATATGGTCTGCATGAATCATTATGTCCGTTGCCTGACCTTGTGCACCGCCGCTTGGCTGATGTATCATTATATCACTATTCGGAAGGGCAAATCTTTTTCCCTTTGTGCCTGCTGCAAGGAGGAATGCACCCATACTTGCCGCCATACCCATACATATAGTCGAAACATCACACTTGATATACTGCATGGTATCATATATTGCCATACCGTCTGTTACAGAACCGCCCGGACTATTGATATACAAACTTATATCTTTTGTAGAGTCCTGTCCCTCAAGGTACAAAAGCTGTGCAACAATCAGGCTGGCTGTTACATTATTTACTTCTTCCGTCAGCATGATTATCCTGTCATTGAGCAGTCTTGAATATATATCATAAGAACGCTCTCCACGATTTGTCTGTTCAATTACATAAGGTATCGTTGCCATACTAAAAAACCTCCCCTGTATAACTTATCATTGACCTTTTCCCTTTTATCTAATCAAAATTATTCTGCTGTTTCTTCTTTCTTTTCAACTGCAACAGCTGCTTCCTTTACCATCTCAAGTGCCCTTGCAACTTCAAGGTCGCTCTTTATATCTTTCGCTGAGAATACATTCTTTACTTTTTCAATTTCAACTTTATATGACTTGGCAAGCTCGTCATACTTATTCTCAACTTCTTCATCTGTTGCTGCAATTCCCTCAAGCTCTGCTATCTTCTTGAGTGCAAGTCTTACTTTTACCTGTGAAACTGCCTGGTCGTGATAGGTGTCACGCAGAACTTCTTCTGTCAGTCCTGTATATTGCATATAGGTCTTCATGTCCAGTCCCTGCATACGAAGATTCATGCTGAATTCATCAATGATATTATCTATCTGATTTTCATACATTGCCTCAGGAATCTCTGCCTGTATAATCTCTGCAAGCTTGTCAGCTACCTGACGCTCTTTATCATTGTCATATGCCTTTTTCTTGTCCTCAGCAACTTTTTCTCTTATATCTGCCTTGTACTCGTCTATTGTGTCAAACTCGCTGACATCCTTTACAAATTCCTCGTTGAATTCCGGCATCTCCTTGCCCTGAATCTTATGCAGTTTTATTTCAAACTGTGCAGGCTGACCTTTGAGTTCATCTACCTGATAGTTCTCAGGGAATGCTACATCTATTACAAATTCCTCGCCTGTGCTGTGACCTGCTACCGCATCTTCAAAGCCCGGTATAAACGCACCGCTTCCAAGTGTCAAATTGTAATTCTCTGCTGTACCTCCATCGAATGCCTTGCCATCTACCATGCCTTTGAAGTCTATTGTAACAGTATCTCCGCTCTGGGCAGGTCTGTCTGTTACTTCTACAAGACGGCTGTTTCTCTGGCGTACCTTCTCAATCTCCTTGTCAACGTCTTCATCTGTGACTTCCGTTGATACCGGTACAAACTCTATTCCCTTATAGCCCTCAATAGTTACTTCCTCAGGCTCAACAGTTACTTTTGTCTTGATAACAAGTCCGTCTTTGTCTGCCTTCTCAACGTCAATATCGGGAACATCTCTTACCATTGCAAGACCTGCTTCATTTGCTCCGAATGTCACTGCCATCGGATACAGATCCCTGATAGCATCTTCATAGAACACGCCTGCTCCGTACATCTTTTCGATTACTGCACGGGGAGCTTTGCCCTTTCTGAAGCCGGGAATATTGATATTCTTTACTTCCTTTTTATAAACCCTGTTGACAGCGTTCATAAATACCGTTCCCTCTACCTCGATAACGAGTTCATAACGATTGGTGTCCACTTTGTTTGATGATATGAGTTTCATTTTTGTTTTCCTCCATTTTTTCTGAAAAATCAATAGCTATTATAACATACTATTATCAAATTATCAAGTTTTATTTTATCGACATTGGGGTAAAATTTATATAATCACACGCTATCAGCTGAAATTTTATCCCGTCTTTCTCTCCCGTAAAGGCTTTTTTAGAGGCATTCCCTCCATGAACGTGTCCATAAAAGCACTTTTCTATCCCGTACTCCCTCAGCACGTCCATGATCTCCCTGCACTCCATGTTATTATATATCGGCGGATAATGCAAAAATACTACCGGCTTATACCCTGCCTTTATTGCAGGCTCTATCGACATTTTCAGTCTGCCTACTTCCCTCTTTAAAATAAGCATATCCTCATCTTTTTCAGCGTCATAAAACCAGCCTCTTGTTCCACATATTGCTGTATCTTCCACAACATAATAATTATTATGCAATATACTCACGCTGTCAAATCCGCTCTCCAAAATATACTTATCCATCTTGGATTTAGTTGTCCACCAATAGTCATGGTTGCCTTTTAAAATAATCTTCTTTCCGTTCAGACTCTGTATATACTCAAAATCTTTATTAATCTCATTCAGTTTCATCGCCCATGAAATATCACCGGCTATCACTACCGTGTCATCAGGCTCTACTAATCTCTGCCAGTTATTCCTGATTCTCTCCGTGTAATTCGTCCAGCCGTTGAATACGTCCATGGGCTTATTTGTTCCGAATGACAAGTGCAGGTCGGCTATCGTATATATCATGCCTTTATACCAAGACTGTCTAAAACAGCTTTCGGCATTTCGTCAACTTCACACTCAAATGTAAATCTTACTTCCGCATTCTTCAATTCTGCCAGCGGTGCAGGAATCACTGTCTTTGTCTTTGCTGACAATTCCTCTACCATTGCAAATTCATCTTCCGGCAGTTTCTCATCTGTAACAGCCGTCAGCACGCTCTGTGCAAATTTATACGGACTTGCTGTTGATGCCAATATTACAGGCGTTTTATCCCCTGTTTCATTGACATACTGCTGATATACATTCACTGCTACCGCTGTATGCGTATCACAGAGATAATTTTCATTCTCATACAATTCCTTGATTGTCTTCTGTGTATTTTCATCATCACAGAACCCACCCCAGAAATATTTATCCAGCTTTACCTTGACTTCTTCATCAACAGTATATCTGCCCTCACTTGACAATGCTTTCATGAAGCCTGCCACTTTTTCGGCATTTTCGCCTGTCAGGTGATACAGCAGTCTTTCCAGATTGCTTGATACCAGTATATCCATTGACGGTGACATCGTTGTATAGAACTTTCTCATTTTATCATAAGTACCTGTCTTTATAAAGTCCGTCAGCACGTTATTGGAATTTGACGCACATATAAACTTCTTTACAGGCAAGCCCATGTTCATGGCATAGAACGATGCCAGTATATTACCAAAATTGCCTGTCGGTACGGCTACATTGACACTCTCACCAACTTCAATTTTACCCTCTTTTACCATATCGCAATACGCTGAAAAATAATACACTATCTGCGGCAAAAGTCTGCCCCAGTTGATAGAGTTCGCACTTGAAAACAACATATTATTCTCTGCCAATTTTGCCTTTATCTCTGCATTGGTGAATATCTTTTTAACGCCTGTCTGTGCATCGTCAAAATTACCCTTGATTGCCGCTACATTCACATTATTGCCTTTCTGTGTAGCCATCTGTCTTTTCTGCATGGGGCTTACTCCGTCAACGGGATAAAATACCATTATCTTTACGCCGTCAACATCTTTGAAGCCTTCCAGAGCTGCCTTTCCTGTGTCACCGCTCGTTGCAACAAGTATTACTGCCTCTTTGCCATTATATGCCTTTTTAACGGACTTTGTCAGCAAATGCGGTAATATCTGCAATGCCATATCTTTAAATGCACAAGTAGGACCGTGCCACAACTCCAATACTGCTGTTTTTGTTTCCCCGCTCTCTATATACGAAATGGGTGACGGATTATCTGAACCAAATTTTTCAGCTGTGTAGGCACTATCTACGCTTTCATTGATTTCCTCTGCCGTGAAATCGCCAAGAAAATCACCCATGATTTTTTTAGCTCTGCCCCTGTAATCAAGCTCACACATTGCCTTAATTTCTTCAAGAGAATACTTCGGGAATTCCTGCGGTACAAACAAGCCGCCTTCCTCTGATATGCCCTGTGCAATCGCCTGTGACGCTGTAACTACTCTGTTTTTATCTCTCGTGCTGTTGTAATTCATACTTATTCCTTCTTTCTTTATTTTTGGAATCAAACTGAAAACAATCTGACTTCTCAATAATACACCTAAACACCCATTCTGTCAAATGTTTTTGAAAAATTCAAACGCATTATTAAAAAATATATCTTCAACAAGACTTTCATTGTAGTGTTTCAAAAACATCTCATACAATTCACCCGTTTTTTCAATGCCGTTCAAATCTTTCGGTACGTCTGCACCATCAAAATCTCCGCCCATCGCTATGCACTTTTCTCCGCCATGCGACAGAAAATATTCTGCCATTCTCAGTACATCATTCATTGATGACTTTTCAGCCTTATCATTCAGAAAATCTATGCAGAAATTCAAGCCTACGATTCCGCCCGATTTTTTTATAATTTCAAACTGCTCATCACTCAAATTTCTCCTGTGTGAACACAATTTCTTTGCATTGGAATGTGACGCAACTAACGGACTTTCTGCTATTTCTGCAACGTCATAAAACAATCTTTCACTTGCATGGGATATGTCCAAAATAATTTTATTTCTTTCAAGCTCCTTGACAGCCTTTCTGCCAAATTCCGACAAACCTCTTGCATTGTCAACTCCCACGCCATCGCCTAATTCATTGGTACCGTTCCATGTGAGAGTCATCATCTTGACACCCATATCTGCATATTTTCTGATATTCTTCAATTTTCCACCAAGTGCCGCTCCGCTTTCCACTGTCAGAATAACTCCCGTTCTTCCGACCTTTTCAAAATCTGCACTTGCCTTACATTGCATAATATCTGTATTTTTCAACTGCTCATTCAGCTTTGAAACACACCCATTAAACAGCTTCTCTGCATTTTCTCCCCTGTATTCATCGGGAATCCATACCGCCAAACATTGTATATATTTCTCCATATATCCCGACTTTTTGAAAGATATATGAAATTCATCATTGAAAAGCGTGCTTTTCTCCATGTATGCCCTGTAAAGTGTATCACAATGAAGGTCAAACAGTTTCATTCTCATCACTCCTGAATGGAAATCTCTTATCACCTTTATTTGCTTCCCATGTCTTTTTCATATCCTCAAAGGCTTCTTCATCAAAGCGTTTCTTCCTGAAATAATATTCAATGTCCTTGTCGGTTATCTCTTTCACAACTTCACACGGATTTCCCATTGCAAGACTCCATGACGGTATATCTTTCTTTACAACAGAGCCTGCACCTATTACCACATTATCGCCTATTGTCACGCCTGCACATATCACCGTATTACCGCCTATCCACACATTATTTCCTATATGCACTTCTTCCGCATACATATAACCTGTATTTCTGGCAGCAGGGTGCAAAGGGTGTCCGACTGCATATATTGACACATTCGGGGCAAATAAACAGTAATCCCCTATCACTATCTTGGCACAATCCAGCATGGTGCAGTTATAATTGATAAAACATTTCTGTCCGACTTCAATATTTATTCCATAATCACAGTAAAAAGGCGGATTTACTCTCACATGCCCCGCACACTTGCCAAATAACTCCTTTACTTTCTTTTCGATTCCCTCAAAGTCGCTTGTATCCATTGTATTAATCTCATATGTCAATCTTCTGGCAATTTTCTCCTGCTCATATACGGATTTATCCGATTTATACACCATTCCATTTTCACGTCTTTCAATGTTATCCATTTGAAAACATCTCCTTTATTCTTTTGATAATTATTGATAATTTCTCTCTGTCTTTGAAAGGAAATTTTTTGCTGTCGGGATTTTCATTCCAGATTCTTTCCATATCCATGAAAGCCTCTTCATCAAACCTGTCTTTTTTGAAATAAAGCTCTATGTCATCATCTGTGATTTTCCTAATAACTTTACACGGATTTCCTGCCGAAACTGTCCATGCAGGCACATCTTTTGTTACAACCGAGCCTGCACCGATAACCGTATTATCACCTATCGTCACACCAGGACATACAACAACATTTCCGCCTATCCACACATTATTTCCTATATTTATCTCCTTAGCATACTCATACCCCGTATTTCTGCAGGCAGGGTGTATCGGGTGCCCTGCCGCATATATCGAAACATTCGGGGCAAACAGGCAATTATTACCTATCTTGATTTTATTGCAGTCCAACATGACACAATTATAATTACAGAAAAAATTGTCGCCTATCTCAATATTCGTTCCATAGTCACACCTGAAAGGCGGATTTACCATAATATTTTTACCGCACTTTCCAAAAAGTTTCCTTGCCACTTCCGCTATGCCTGCAAAATCGCTTGTATCCATTGCATTCATTTGGTAAGTAAGCCGTCTTGCCCTTTTCTGCTTTTCAAAAACAGCCTCGTCAGATATATATACCTTGCCATTGTCCCGTCTTTCGTTATTATCCATTCTATACATCACCCCGATTTTTTGATAACAGAATTATATCACTTTTTCTCAATTTTTACAAGCATAAAAAATGACTGACTACGTTTTGTCAGCCATTTTTTTATTATGCACATGAACATATATTTAAAAGATGTGCGATTGCAGGTATGCTTTCACCCTGCTGTGATGACGTAGGCGACATTAACGCACCTGTCGCCATGAACAAAATATTTTTGAGCGTTCCGCTTTGCAGTTGTTTCATGATATGCGAACAAAATACAGATGCCGAACAGCCGCAACCTGAACCCCCTGCATGAACGTCCTGCCCCTCGAGGTCAAATATCATTAAACCACAGTCATTATGATTTCCCGATATATCAATATTTCTTCTCTGTAAAATGTCCTTTAAAAGCTGTGAACCCACTTTTCCCAAGTCGCCTGTCAGTATCAAATCATAATCTGATGGCTTTGTGCCTGTATCCGTGAAAAAATTATACAGTGTATCTGCCGCCGCAGGTGCCATTGCCGCTCCCATGTTATTCGCATCTTTGATTTTCAGGTCAGCAATTCGCCCTATTGTGATATATTTCACCAATACATCACCGCCGCTTTTATCCAAAAGTGCCGCCCCTGAACCTGTCACTGTCCATTGTGCTGTCGGCGTACGCTGTCCGCCATACTCAATCGGCAGGCGGAATTGCCTTTCTGCTGAACAAAAATGTGATGATGTCACAGCTATTGCCCTTTCAGCCGCTCCGCTGTCGATAAATACACTTGCCATTGCCATTGTCTGTGCCATTGTCGAACACGCTCCATACTGCCCCAGAAACGGTATATTCAATTCTCTCAGTCCAAATGTTGACGATATGCACTGATTCAGCAAATCCCCTGCAAATATCACGTCTATATCGGCATTTTTAAGACCGTTTCTCTTTAAAAGCTCACATACTGCCGTTTTTTGCAGGGCACTTTCCGATTTTTCCCATGTAGGCTGTCCCAATGTATTGTCACTGAATGTAATATCAAAATATTTTCCCAGAGGTCCTTCACTTTCCTTTTTCCCCGCAACTCCCACTGATGACTTTATCGTTACGTTATTGCTTATCTTCAATGTGTATTTTCCTACTCTTTCAGGCATTCATATCAACTCCCATTTGATTTTATTATCCCCCGAAAATTCACCAATTATCCTTCAAAAGCATACAATATAATAAAAAAACAATGAGGTGAATTATCATGGAAAAGCCTCTTATAATGGTATCATCAGTAACTTATGCCATGAAGGGAAAACAGATTTTAAATAATTACGGGATACGCTCCGAAATTGAGCGTACACCTAAAAGAGATACAAAAAATGGCTGCGGATACAGTCTTTATGTACCCAAAAATACAGATGAGGCGGAAAAAATCCTGAAAGAAAACAATATAAAAGTCACAGGTCGCTCAGAAAGGAGTATGACTAAATGATATATCTCGACAACTCCGCCACGACTTATCCAAAGCCTTTTAAAGTCCGTCAGGCTGTTTCAAACGCCATGCAAATGTCTGCCAATCCAGGTCGCAGCGGTCATGACCTTGCCTTGAAAGCTTCTGAAGAAATTTTTAAAACCCGCAGTGCCGCTGCAAAATTTTTCAATTTCTCAAAAGAAGAAAATGTTATTTTCACCCTCAACTGCACAACGGCTATTAACATGGTTCTCAAAGGCATTCTGAAAAATGGTGACCATGTTGTCATCTCGTCTTTAGAGCATAATGCTGTTATGCGTCCTCTTGAAAAACTTGCCCAAAAGGGCATTTCCTATACAGTTGCAGAGGTTTTTCCCTGCGACAATGATAAAACTGTCAATTCTTTCAGAAATGCCATCAATGCCAGAACAAGACTCATTATATGCACTCATGCTTCCAACGTATGGGGCATTAAACTTCCTATCGAAAGAATTTCTGCACTTGCCCATGAATACGGTGTATTATTTGCCGTCGATGCCGCTCAAAGTGCAGGCGTTGTCCCTATTGACCTCGACAACTGCAATATCAATTTTCTATGTATTGCAGGGCATAAAGGTCTTTATGCCCCTATGGGTACAGGTATGCTTATCATATCAGGAAATACCATTCCCGACACTTTGACAGAGGGCGGTACAGGTACCAATTCCATTTCATTTCAACAGCCTGACGAACTCCCTGAACGCTTTGAAAGCGGTACTCCCAATTACAGCGGTATTGCGGGACTTCATGCAGGAATGGATTTCGTCACGGCTAAAAAAATTGAAAACATCTCAAAGCATGAATTCATGCTTATCCGACACCTCTACAGAGAGCTTGCCAAAATCCCCAAAGTAAAATTATATCTTCCTGAACCTGATGAAAATTACTTTGTCCCCATACTCTCCTTTAACGTTGACGGTCTTGACAGCGAAAATGTATCTTCCTCTCTTAACAAAAATGGTATTGCTGTGCGTGCGGGACTGCATTGCAGTCCTATGGCTCACAAAATGATGAATACCATTCAGTCAGGAGCCGTAAGAGTTTCTCCGTCAGCCTTCACTAAGCACTCTGACATCGACTATTTCATTTATACTGTAAAAAAATTATAAAAAATCGAATGGGAAATGCTATATTTTCCCATTCCTTTTTTATATTTTTTATGAAAAAACGGTTGAATAAATTTTTCAATGTGTTAAAATATATACAGAAAAAAAGAGGGGGAATTATATTTTGTGGTCTGTAATTGTAGATGTTTATAACTGGTTTACCGCATTGATGCTCAGTTTCAGGGCTACGGACGTACTGGATATTCTTGTCGTTGCCTTTATTATATATAATGTAATAAAAATCGCTCGTGAAACAAGGGCTGAACAACTTTTAAAGGGTATTCTCATACTCCTTGTCGGCTTTACCATATCACAGATTTTCAATTTAAAAATGCTGAATGCTCTTTTTACTTCTTTCTTCCAATTCTCAATGCTCGCTGTCCTTATCGTATTCCAGCCTGAACTCCGAAGTGCTTTGGAACACATCGGCAGAAGTAAAATTTCCGGTTACTGGAAAGTCTTTTCCTCCGGAAACTTTGAGGAAGAAAGCAATATCAAACAAATTAAAAGAACTATCAACTGTGTCGTGGAAACTGCTAATAATTTCCAGAAATCTAAAACAGGGGCTCTCATCGTCTTTGAACGTCAGACTAAACTGGGGGATATTATAGATACCGGTACTATCGTCAATGCAGAACCCTCTGTTCCCATGATTGGAAACATTTTCTTCAACAAAGCTCCCCTGCATGACGGGGCTATGATAATCCGTGACGGAAAAATTTATGCGGCAGGCTGTATTCTTCCTCTTACCAAAAATAACAGCAGTGTCAGCGTAGATCTCGGCACCCGTCACAGAGCTGCTCTCGGCTTGAGTGAAAACAGTGATGCGGTTATAGTGGTCGTCTCCGAAGAAACAGGTACTATTTCTGTTGTCCTCAACGGCGTTATTTCACGAAACTATACAAGAGAATCCCTCAATATTACCCTCGAAGAACTCCTCGTTCCAAAACCGCCCGAAAAAAGTGAACGTATCCCCATTATCCCCGTTATAAAGAAAGGCAAAAAAGATGAAAAATAAAATCAGTAAATTCAGATTAGGCAAGCTCTTTCATAATGATAAATTTGTTATTTGCTTTTCGGTACTGCTGGCTTTTATATGCTGGCTCTATGTCGCTTCCACAACACAAGAGGCTTCTGTGTTCACTATTACGGATATACCCGTCACCCTCCCCGAACTTACACATGAACTGAAATATTTCGATGCTGACGACATTAAGGCGGAAATCAGAATTTCAGGAAATGCCCTTGTTGTCGCCACCGTCACAAGTGATGATATTTACATAACCGCCAATGACACCAGTTTCATTACACAGCCCGGCAATTATACACTTGACCTCGTGCCTAAAAAAAGCGGTATGAAAATGGATTACAGCTTTGATTCTACTCCGTCACCCTCCAGTCTGAATGTATATGTTGACCGTGTTGCAGAACCCAGAGAAATTGAAATAACAGATAAAATCAAGGTATCTTCCGTTGATGAAAACTCCTATGCCTCTGCCACCATGCTTTCTCAGCAGACTGTAAAAGTCTCCGGAGCGGAAACTATCGTAAACAGTATTGCTCAGGTCTGTGCAGAATATGAGTTTAAGTCAACCCTTTCACAAACGACCGTTGTTTCTGCACCTCTCGTTTTCTACGACAGTGACGGCAATAAAATTGATACAAAATATATCACTTCCGATATAGTCAAAGTTGATGCAACCGTACCTGTACTTAAAATAGTCACTGTCGATATTGCTCCCTCTGTCACCAATATGCCCGATACCCTTAACATATCCGACAGAATCAAAACAGAACCCTCTGTTATCAAACTCGCTGTTCCGCACAATATGAGCAATATAACGGAAGTTTTCACTGAAAATATAGACTTCTCCAAAGTCAGCCTGACAAACAATACATTTGAAACTGCCGTCACCATTCCCTCAGGAAGCCGAAATATTGACGGCACGGAAACCGTCAAAGTCACTTTCGACATGACAGACATCTCTACCAAAACACTTTCTCTTACTAATTTCAGTGTTATCAATGAAAGCATAGACCGCTCTACATCTGTTACTACAAAATCCCTTACCATCAAAATGCTCGGTACAAAAGAACAGCTTGCTTCCATAAGCTCCGCCAATGTCACCGCTGTGGTGGATATGTCCGCCAAAGCTTCAAGCTTTATCGGAATGGCTGAAATGCCCGTTACCATAAACATCAACAGTAAATTTGACAAGTGCTGGACTTCCGGTGCCTATACCGTTGATGTCACCTCCGTTAAAAAATCAGAAGAATCCTCTTGAAAATAATTAAAGGCTCTGTCGGAATCCCCTCCGGCAGAGCCTCTTTTCACTGCAAAAAAATTATATTCCAAGCATTGAAAGTATTTCGTTTTTCGGTCTTACACCTATTTTTGTATCAATGTGTCTGCCGTTTTTGAATACCATCAGTGTCGGTATGCTCATAATGCCAAACTTCTGTGCAAGTTCCGACTGCTCATCAACATTTACTTTGCCTACTTTTATCTTGCTGAAATACTCGTTTGAAATCTCCTCTACAACAGGTGACAACATTCTGCACGGTCCGCACCATGATGCCCAGAAATCCAAAAGTACAGGTACATCTGATTGAAGTACCTCTCTCTCAAAATTCTGATTCGTAATTTCGATAGCCATTTNNTTCATTCTCCTTTATAATTTATTTTTTCTTCTTTTTCTTAGGCTTTACCTCAGGTTCTGACGCATATTTCACAAATGCTTTGTAATTTATCAGGGCTTTCACAAACTGCGGATGCTTTTCAGTGAATTCCGGCTCCTTTTCGGGATGCTTGATAATATAGTCCTCCTGCTGTTTGGCATATACGCCCGCAAGATTCAGCACACATATGATTACATACATTACAATGGACACTACTGCACCCGTACCTACATAGGGATAAAGCACTGCAAAAATAATCACAAGACATGCTACCGCTCCTATCATACAGATAATATGCTTGATATGCCTGCTCTTGTCAAAGCACAATGTGATGAAGCATATGAGCGGTACTCCTCCCAGAATAAATGCAAACAATGAGTGTGAAATAGCACTGCCAAGACTTTTTACATTTCCGACAGACTCGCCTATCGCTCCGCCCATTGCCATCTGCAAAACACTCTGTTCCAGCAATACAGATGCACACAATATTTTTTGTGCATTCAGTATGCTTTTATTCAGCACTGCTACACTTTCTGAGGTATATTCCCTTTTATTCATATTTCTCGCCTTGTCGATAAGCTCTGCAAGAGATTTTGCATCTACTCCTTGTGATACCCTGTATGACCATTTATAATTTGCAGAAGACAGTCCTACTGTATTTTCTTCAATCTCTATCTGACTGCTTTCGGTTTTTTCTATCTTTTCAAGAGAGTCCAATGCATTCTGCAATTCTTTTTTGGCATTATCCACTATTTCCTGTGTTGCAACCTCCCTGTATGCTTCCGAAACAGATGATGTTATCTCCAAATCCTTGGTTATATACAGCTTTGCACTCAGAAAAGGCGAACTCAACAGCAATATACAAATGATAAAGCATACTATCATCGACACTCTTATGAGATAACTCGGCGTTGCAAGAGGCTTTTTCCTTTTCGGTACATTGACTACCTTTATTTCCTTTTTCTTCTCCTCACTCATACCGAACCAAATTTCTCCTTATAGCTTTTTATCGTTGCTTCAATTACTTTTACCGCCTCATCTTTGCCCTTGACTTCATCTACAACTGTGTCTTTATTCTCCAATGCCTTATACACGGAGAAAAAGTGTGTCATTTCCTCAAAAATGTGCTTGGGCAGCTCTGATATATCCGTATATTCATTGTATGTCGGATCCTTGAACGGAATGGCTATTATCTTTTCATCATTTCTGCCGTTATCAAGCATTGTTATAACGCCTATCGGATAACACTGTATCAGCGTAAGCGGAAGTATCGACTCCGAACACAGTACAAGTACATCAAGCGGATCAAGGTCATCTGCATATGTACGGGGAATGAAACCATAGTTTGCCGGATAATGCGTTGAGGTGTGCAGAATGCGGTCAAGCTTCAACAAACCGCTCTGCTTGTCAAGTTCATACTTTGCCTTACTGCCTTTGGGTATCTCGATAACTACCATAAAATTTTCAGGGGTAATTCTTGACGAATCCATGTCATGCCAGATATTCTGCATAAATATATCTCCTTTTACTAAATAATAAAATTTGCACTGTAATTATAACATAATACTTGCAAAAAAACCATAGTTTTTATTAAAAATTTCCAAAAAATACAGGACAGAAATTTTACTTTCTGTCCTGCAGTATTTTACTCGGAAACTTCTTTCTTTGTTTCAGCCTTTTCGGTTTTCTTTGCCGATTTCTTGACGGCACTCTTACCGCCGTTCTTTTTCTTTTCAGCTTTTTTCTTGTCCTTGTGGTTCTTCCACATTACCCACAGAGGTGCTGCGATACATACTGATGAATATGAACCTGAAATAAGTCCTATCATCATCGGCAAAGCAAAGCTTATGATGGAGCTTATGCCATATACAAGCGACACAACAAGCACTGAACCTATTGCTATAATCGTAGTGACGGAGGTGCATATTGTTCTTGTAAAGCACTGATTCAAACTGTTATTTACCAGTTCTGCCGTTGTAGTTTTAGGTCCTGACTTTCTTCTGTTCTCTCTCACACGGTCATATATTACTATCGTGTCGTTAAGAGAATATCCCAGTATCATCAGTACAACTGCTATGAAATTATCATTCAGCGGCATTCTGAACAGTACAAATACAAAATATACGATTATCAAATCGTGTATCAGTGCAACAACTGCCATGACACCTGCTGAAAGTCCGCCTATCTTTCTGAATCGGATGGCAACATAGAATATCATTATCACTGCTGCCATTGATACCGCTATGATACACTTCAAAAAGAAGTTTGCTCCCTTGGAAGCGTCAACGGCTGTTGAGGACTCCTCTGCAAAGCTGTTTTTCGGGTAACCTTTCTGCAGTGCGTCTGTAATAGCCTGCTTATGTGCAATGTCAACAGCCTTGTTTCCTGTGAATTGCAGGGATACTATATGTTTGGTATCGTCTTCCGCACCTGCTGCAAGGTTCTCACTGTATGAAAATTCTACTTTCTCATTTTTCAGTGCGTCTATGCCTTTCAGCGTTTCATTCACTATCTTTTCAATATTCTTGTGGGAAGGCTCTCCGCCATAATTATATTTTATAATAGTACCGCCTGTGAACTGTATGTCAACCAGAGTGGGCAGGCACACTACATTCAATATAAGGCTTACAAGCATGATTCCCAGTGATATGCAGAAAAATATCTTTGATTTTCCGATAAAGTCTATATGGAATTTCTGTCGCATCATGACTTTGCACCTCCATACAATCTTTTATTTCTGAGGAATTTATATCCTGAAATCGAACGGAGCATAAGTCTTGACGCTGCAACGCCCATAATGAAGTTGGAGATAACTCCTACCAAAAGTGTATAACCGAATGCATAGATAAGACCTGTCGTTGAAACACCAAACAATGATGAAAGAATATTGGCAGGACCAAATACAAGTATCAGTATCACTGCAACTATAATAACTGTTACGTTTCCGTCAAAGATCGCTGAAAAGCTTCCTTTTGTACCGTTTCTGATACAGCCGTCAAGTGTCTTTCCTGTCCAGAGTTCATCTTTGATTCTTTCGGCAGTAATAATATTTGCGTCAACGCCCATACCTATGGAAAGAATAAGACCTGCAATACCCGGTATAGTCAT